>NZ_CP139781.1:5960000-6109182 GCF_019679435.2 Actomonas aquatica | reverse complement strand
CCAACGAGACTGTCGGGAAACCCGCTGCTGTCGAGGTTGGGGTGGGCTTGGTTGGGATTGATATAGGGGCACGGGATTTTTGCTACAGGGGCGCGGTTTTGGGGAGGATCTGGGGATTTGAGGGGAATGATGCGATAGGATGCCTTGGCGGCGGCGTTGCGCGCCGCGATCGCGGGCTGGATTGCGCCCCTTCGCTCATCTTATGGGTCTGCCGTGGCGGGCGATCTTCTCCAGGTTGTGCACCAGGCAGTAGAGTTTCCATTGGGTATCCACTTTGGCCCTACCGCGCAGCGTCGATCGGTTCATGCCTTTTTGCGCGCCGAGGTTGCCGAAGACCGGCTCCACGATGCCGAGGCGGCGGCTGTAGATCTGTCGGCCCTCAGGCGTGTCGATCTTGTCCTTCATGCGCGAGGTGAGGGTCTCGGTGACGCGTCCGTGGAAGACGCGCACTTGGCGTGGGTTGCCGCTCTCGGGGTGTTGCAGGCAGCGGTCACGCAGCTCGCAGCTTAAGCAGGCGGTCTTAGGCGCGCGGTAAGAGGTGGCGCGGTAACCTTGCGCGGTGACGTGGTCGTGGCCGCAGCGATACAGGCGCTGGCCGGCGGGGCACATGAGGCGCTCAGTGGCTTCGTCGAACGTGAAGTCGTCGCCACGGAACCAGCGACGTTTGGAGCGGTAGTCCTGTTTGCGGCGGTCGGTCGGGCGACGGTGCCGCTTGGCGGTGGCCAGTTGCGGGTCACGGGAGCGGAACTTCGGATCGGGCACGTAGGCGTCGACCTCGGCGGCCTCGAACGCTTCGAGGTTTTGGTTGGAAAAATAGCCGGTGTCGGCGCTCACGATCTTTTGGCGCAACGGGTCGTCCTCGCCGGTGGCGTGAGTGAGGTGGGTGGCGGCGCCGGCCAGCATGGCAGTGGCCACCGCGCCGTCGTCGCCGACGCCAAAGGCTTCGCCGTGCACGATGACCTGGTGCTTCGCGTCGACCATGGCGTTGGCGTTGTAGCCCTGGATGATGCCGTGGCTGCTCTTCATCTTGGCCGACTCGTTGTCGGTCACGTTGCTTTGGATCTCGGTGCCACTGCGGCCCTGGCGGGGTTCGTTTTCGTTGAGGAATCGTTCGATGCGCTCGGCCTGGCGTTGGAGGCGCGCGAGGCGCTTGGCGGGATCGCGGGGCAGCAGGGACGAACTGCCGCCGCCTTTGCCGTCTTCACTGCGACGGTCGTTGTGCTGGTGCGTGCGCACGTGTTCGCGCACCAGCTCCTTGAGCTTGTCGCGCTTTTTGCGCAGGTCCTCATGCGTGCCGCTCGATTCCTTGGCCGCGTTGCTGGAGAGCTTGTAGCCGTCGATGGCGAAGTGGGTCCCTCCGAGTAGCTCGGCCTCATGGCAGACCAAGAGCACCTGTGAGAACAGCGTGCTGATGCGTTCCTCGCCCATGCCCGAGACAAACGTCGCGATCGTGCTGTGATCCGGCCGTTGGCCGCAGCACAGGGCCATGAACACGATCTGTTCGCGGCACGCCGCCTCCAGCTTGCGAGAACTGAGCAGCCCCCGCGAGTAGCCCAGCAACACGACCTTGAGCAGCACCCGTGGATCGTAACCCGGGCGGCCCCCATCGTCGTTGTGATGCTCGGCGTCAAAGGCGCGCAGATCGAGTCGCTCCTGCACCACGTAGTGGATCGTGTGTTCCAGTGTCCCCGGCTGCAGTTGGTCCGCCAGCGACACCGCCACCATCATCGTCTGCGCGTAGTCATAAGGTTTATACTTCGCCATGATGTGCACGCCTCTTTCGGGCGTGCCCATAACCCATCATTTATCAGGCCAACCGTGTATCAAATAATCACCGACAAACGGGGTTTTTCGACAGTCTCAACGTCTGAGGTCAGACAGGCCGACCTGTCGGCCTTGTCTGCACCGGTTGGTTGGGCTCTGTCTTTTTACAACTCTCCATTGTTCGCACGTCGCTTAAGATCCGCTTCCTCGTCTCGCATCTTTTCGGTCCATTCAGTCTCGCCAGATTCTGGTGCTCGCTCGCTGCTTCGCATGACGAATCCGGCTAAAAGGGCTACCGCCCCAACTGCGATGCCAACACCCCCGGCATGCAACTCCCTCTGCCCACCTCCGAATGCCGACATTGGAAACATCGCTGCGGTGAAAAAAAGGGAGCCCAACAGGGAGGCCCCGCCACCAAAAATCAGCACCATGGACAAAAGCGATTTCATCTTTGCCCAACAGTGTTATTAGCCTGCATTCGACACCGATTTTCTCGATGGGGCGGGCGTGGTGAGGTGCTGGCGGTGGATTTGTATCTGCATCGCAGTGGGGAATTAAAAGAAATCCGGGCCAGTCGGAGTTCGTCGGACAGCATCCGTTTCGGTGGCGTTTACGCGAGGGAAAAATGACAGCGTTGGTTGGAACGTTGTTGAATGCAGCCTATCGGGAAACGCCGGTTCGTCTCCGGAGAGGGACGATGTAGTTTTAGTGGTTGTATTTAAGGGTGATGCGAATGGGCAGGGGCGTTTTCAACGCTGTCAGTGTTTCCCGAAAAGCGGCGTGTTTTGACTGGTTTGGAGCTTCGGAGCATGGAGTGGTGAGAAAGAGCCCTACAGCGTTGGGGCCAACGCTGTTGAATGCAGCCTATCGGGAACGGGAAAGCGGCGTTTCTTCACCGTGAGCGACGACTATAGTTCCTGGTAATGCGCAACTAATGTAGCTTCTACTGGTCGGTTCAACGCTGTTGGCGTTTCCCGAAAAGCGGCGTAGTCCTGAGGTGACGGTAAGGAGTGAGTTCCGGTCCGGCGGGGCACCGGTTGGAGGCGCCGCGCGGATTTTTTCGGGGCAGACGAGGGGATGAATTTTTACCAAATTGGCTGAAATATTGGCCGTGGTTTCGTCGTTTCACCTATAGGTTCTCGGTCGATTTGGTGGCCGGGGGTCATAGTCAGAAAGTGATTAACTGGAGCCATTATGTCTATTTTCCAGCGATGCGATCGGATGTTCGGAGTTGCCTGCGGGTTTTGGTGCGTAGGGGGAACCGCGGATGAATGACGAGATGCTGGACTTCGACGAGTGGAAGGCGAGGCTGCGAGCGGCGGCGATGCCGGCGACCCGGAAGCGGCTTTTTGAGCAGGAGATTTTTGCATTGTTGCGGGTGTGCAAGCAGCTCCGGCGGCGGCTGTCGGTCGGTTTCATGGGGTGGTATGTGGAGGCGGCGGATCAGCGGGATGGCGAGCCGCGGGAGATCCGTCGAGAGGCGTTGCGCTGGTTGGTGCGAGAAGCGCGCAAGGAGGGCGTGACGAAGCCAGGGCGGGGCCTGTTTCAGGCTCCGCCAGGCGGGCTGCCGTCGGAGGCCAATGAGGAGCCTGGCGGGCAAGTTCGTTCGCATGCGGCACCTCGGCCTATCCGGGCCCACGATTTGGGCGAGACCGACTGGGAGCAGGCGTTGGTAAAGGCCGCGCGGGAGCGCGGGCATTTGTGGCGCACGGAGGAGACGTATCGCGGGTGGGCGCGTCGATTTGCACGGTTTCTCGCGCCGCGGACCCCGTGGGCCGCGACGGCGGAGGAGGTCGGAGCGTTTCTAAGTCAGCTGGCGGTGCGCGAGGGGCTGAGCCAATCGAGTCAGAAGCAGGCCTTGAATGCGCTGGTGTTTTTGATGCAGGAGGCGCTGCACATCCAGTTGGAGGCGATCCCGTTTGAGTATTCAAAGCGGAAGGGGTGTGCGGTGACTATCCTAAGTTGGGAGGAGTTGAATCGGCTGTGGGAGGAGCTGTCCGAGACGGAGCAATTGATGGCGGAGCTGATGTATGGCTCGGGGATTCGGTTACTCGAGTTGATGCGGATGCGAGTGAAGGATCTGGATCTGGCGCGGGGCCGTTTGAATGTGCTGGCGGGAAAGGGCGACAAGGATCGGGTGACGCTCCTTCCGGAGTCGTTGGTGGGGCGGTTGGAGGCGCGGTTGGAGAGGCTGCGGGGATTATATGCAGAGGACCGAGCAGCGGGGGCGCCGGGGGTATGGTTGCCGGAGGGCTTGGCAAGGAAGTATCCGAAGGCCGGGGAGGAGTGGCCGTGGCAGTGGCTCTGGCCGTCGCGGAAGATGTCCATCGACCCGGCGTCGGGAGTGCGTCGACGTCACCACGTTTCGGATTCGGCGTTTCAGCGCTCAATCAAGGCCGCGGCGACACGGGCGGCGATCGACAAGCGGGTGACGCCGCATGTGCTGCGGCACTCGTTTGCCACGCACCTGCTGGAGGGGGCACGGATATCCGAAACGTGCAGGATCTCATGGGGCACGCGAAGCTCACAACGACCCAACGCTACCTGCACGTGATGAAAAAGCCGGGCCTGGGCGTGCGGAGTCCGCTGGATCGCTTGAGGGGAGAGGACGGGGAGGCGAGGTGAATGGTGAAAGGGGCGTAGGGGCGCGATGCGGGGTGCGGGGGTCGGGGTTCGGGATGGTTAAAGGTGAAGAGTGAAAGGGGCGTAGGGTGGAATGCGGATTTCTGGCTCCTGTGTTCAGCTCTTCCGTGTCGTTCCGTGTGGTCCGTGGGCTTTCTTACGGTGCCTCTCGGCTTCGCGCCTCTTCGCGTTCTTCGCGGTTTTCATCCGCGTTGCCTCTCGGTATCTGCGATCATCTGCGTGATCGGCGGTTCTAGTTTTTATAGCCACGAAGAGGCACAAAAATGCACGAAAAGGAGGTGTTGTGATAAAGTGGATACAAGACGCTGAGTGGCACGTGAAACGACGCGGCCCGGAGGTCCGCATCCACCTTCCTTGCGGTCTTTGCATCCTTTCCTGCCTTGGCGTTAAAATGCCGGTGCCTCACGGCTTTGCCTCTCGGTCTTCTGCGCTCATCGGCGTGATCTCCGGTTCTGTTTTTTGGCCACGAAAAGGCACAAAAATACACGAAAAGAGAGTGTGGTGGTTCAGTGGATACCGGCAGCGGAATGCTTAAAGGTGAATTATCCGTGTCTTTCCGGGTGTTCCGTGGGCCCTCATGCCCCGCCTCTCGGCTTTCGTGTGTTTGGTGTGTTTCGTGGGCTCTGCTGCAGTTGCCTCTCTCGGATATCTGCGTCAATCGGCGATATCTGCGGTTTGATCCAGTCTCTTTGCGTTCGGCGGTCGGCCCGGCGGTCCGACCCTACCTTTCCCTGCTCCTCTGCATTTCTTCGGTGATTTCTGTGGATAAAAAACCCTGACGGTCGGGGCCCTGCCTCTCAGCTTCGCGCTTCTTCGCGTCCTTCGCGGTTTCATCCGCGTTGCCTCACGGCGTTCTGCGCCAATCAGCGTGATCTGCGGTTCAAGAACTATAGCCACGAAGAGACACAAAAAGGCACGAAAAGAACGCGTCGTAATTATGTGGATACAAGACGCTGAGTGGCACGTGAAACGACGCGGCCCGGAGGTCCGCATCCACCTTCCTTACGGTCTTTGCATCCTTTCCTGCCTTGGCGTTAAAATGCCGGTGCCTCACGGATTTGCCTTTCGGTCTTCCGTGCCGTTCCGTGTGGTCCGTGGGCTGTCATGCGCTGCCTCTCCGCCTTCGTTTCCTTTGTTGCCGGCGGTAAATAAACCCGTCGCTCCCCTGCCCTGCAACTAACCGTCGGTCTCGTCTGCAGTGGCTTCGGCTTCGGCGTCTTCCTCTGCGGCGGCATCGGCGGCGGCCCAGTCTTCGCGGAGGCGGCGGGCGGGCGGGAAATCATCGTGACGGCGCTCGATTTCGCTGAGCACCAGCTCGGCAGCGCGGCGTTCACCCGCGGCATCGAGTCGACGCACGAGGTTCATCACTTCGAGCGCGCGGGGTAGCGTGCCGTCGATGCGGAAACGCACGTTGCCCACCAAGCCCGACCAATTCTGCCGACCGATATTGAGCTCCATTTCCCGCTTCAACAGCTCCTCAGTCTGATTGCGCATCCACGCCGGTCGTGCACGACGCAGTTCGCGCATGAGTTCTTCCAACGAATCCCAGGCTTCCGCGGCAATGAGTTCATCGGCGCGCGCGAGGAAGAGTCGGGCCGAGCCCATTTCGCGCTCAAAATTTCCGGTGGCCGGCTGCGCCCCCACGACCCCCATCTCCTCGATGTCGAGCGGGCGGCCATTCTGCACCAACGGCAGGTCCACCTCGACTCGTTCGCGTTCACTCTCACTGACGAGCTGACGCAAACGCTCGGCCTGGGCCGCGATGTCCTTACTTCCTGGATACCGCGCGCGCGCCACCTCGATCAATGCCAGGGCGGTGCCGACATGCCCGTCCGCTTCAGCGGCGGAGGCCATGCCCTTGATGGCCGGCAGCGCGACGGCCGCGTTCCGCACGATCTGCACCAGTTCCTCGCCGGAGGCCGCTTCGTTGGTGGCGAGCAGCTCAATGAAGGCCGTCTGCAGGTTAAGCCAGAACTTGCGGGTTTGGACCTGTCTTTCGTCCAACTCGTCGCCCGCTTCCGGAATCTCAATGGCGCGCAACACGGCCAGCGCCCGGGCATACTGTTCCTGTTTGGCCGCGGCTTCGACCGCGAGGGTCTGCCAGGCAAAGTCGATTTGGCCCAAGAGTTCCGCGCGTTTGAATACCTGTTCAAACAGCCCCCAGGACTCGATTTTCACCAATGACTGCGCCAACGCCCGCATGGCCGCAGCGTTGGTCTCAAACCGCATGAGGAACGCGCCGAGCGCCGCCTGCGCCGCCTGAATTTCGTCCGCCTGCGCTTCCTGCACCACCGCATAGATCCACGCGGTGGGCTGCGTGCCGGTGCGCTCGCGCATCAGATTCAAATAACGACGCATCTCCGCCAAATCGCCCCGCTCCCGCGCGACCCGCACGCGCAGGCTGTGCGTCTCGCCGGCATTGGCGCCCTGCACTTGATCCCAGGCCGTCAGCGCGGCATCGGCCTCGTCGTAACGCTCGAGCCCCAGCAGCGCCACCACTCGCATTTCCCGCAGCGGGAAGGACTGAAAACCGGCGTCATCGATCCAGGCGAGCGCCTCTTCGTAGCGCTTCGCTACGATCAACAAGCGCCCTTTCTGCTCCACGAGCCAAGCGTGCTCCCGCTCCACCGCCGCGCCCTTTTGGTCCAGACTCAGGTTGATCGCTTCGAGGGCGATGTCGTAGTCCTCGCCGGCGAAGCAGAGGTTAAGCAAGAGCTCGACGTTTTCACGCCCCGGGTAGGCGCGCTTGATGCCGTCGACCATGAGGCGCAGCCCGCGCTCCCGCTGACCGGCCGCGACGTAAAACATGGCCAACTTTTCGCGACCGCGCCGGTGATCCGGCGACCGCGCCAAACCGGCCTCCAACTTGAGACGGCCGTCGCTCCAATTCATCGCGTCCATCGCGGCCAAACCTTCGGCGATGTAGGCGTCGCCTTTCTTGCGTTTGATCTCGTCCCAACGCACCGGCGCGAGCACACAGTCGGCCCATGTCACCAGATTGTGGGGACGTTGGTTGAGCATGTAGAACCACGCGGTCGCGGCGGCGAGGTAGGCGGCGATCGCCATGGCACTGAGCCACAAGAGGACGCCGCGCACCATGATGCGGAGCTTGTTGCGCCGACCCGATTTGCTCGGGACGATCATGAACAGACCCAGGCGCCACCGCTCGCGCCCGCTTATGGTTGGTTTCCAACTGAAGCTGATGCGGGGTAGAGCCATGATGTGTCAGGGGGTCAGGACGTGGGCGCCGCCGGCTTCGTGCCGCGCACGGCTTCGGCGATGTTCTCAGGGTGCTTCTCTTCGGCGTCACCCTTCTCGTGATTGAAGCGCATCGAGACGGTCTTGGACACGCCGCGCTCTTCCATCGTCACGCCATAAATCGCCTGCGCGGCCGACACCGTGCGTTTGTTGTGGGTGATGATGATGAACTGCGACGAATCGACGAACTTCTTCAACAGCGTGGTGAAGCGACCGATGTTGGACTCGTCGAGCGGGGCGTCCAACTCGTCGAGCAAACAGAACGGCGACGGCTTCACCATGTAGAGCGCGAAGAGCAGGGCCACCGCGGTGAGCGTCTTCTGGCCACCGGACAGCAGCGTGATGCTCTTGAGTTTGGTGCCGGGCGGTTGCGCGGTGATTTCGATGCCGCTCTCCAAAATGTCGTCCTCGACCACCAGCTCGAGGTTGGCTTTGCCGCCGCCGAAGAGCGTGTCGAAGGTGTATTTGAAGTTCTTTTTGATCTGCTCGAAGGTGATCGCGAACTGCTCTTGAGAGGTGCGGTTGATCTCATCGATGGCGCCGAGCAACTCGTGCTTGGCGTTGGTGAGGTCGTCGCACTGGCCCTTGAGGAAGTCGTAACGCTGCTTGAGCTCGGCGTATTCCTCGATGGCCACGAGGTTGACCGCGCCCATCGAGTTGAGGCGTTGGCGCAGCGCATCGGCTTCGGTCTTCACGCCGTCCCAATCGGTGAGTTCGAGCTGGGCCAGATCGGTTTCGCTCGGGTCGCCCTTGGCCTTCTTGGCTTTGCGGCGGCGCTTCTTTTTCGGCGCGGCGTCGGTCGTCTCGCCCTCGGCGGATTCGCCTTCCGCACCGGAACTCTCGCCATCGCTGGCCGCGTCGGATTCGCTCTCTGGTGAATCGTCGAAATCGTCCTCATCCTCCTCGAGGTCGAGCGGCTTCATGTCCGGCGGCTCTTCGTCGGAGCGCCACATGAGTTGCTTCCAATCGAGGTTCTCGACGGCTTCGGAAAACTCGCGAGTCACGTCCTCGGCGATGAACTGCGCGCGGGAGTTGGCTTCGGCGAGGCGCACTTCGCAGCGGCCGAGTTCGCCCTGCGATTTTTCGGAGGCGGAACGCAGGCCCTGCTGGGCGGCTTCGACGGCTTCGATGTCGCTCTCCACTTCGGCGAGTTTGCGACGCACGATCTCCACCTGCTCCTGCGCGACCACGAGGGTCTCGCCGATCTGGGCGGCGCGTTGGCGGCTGGACTCGGCTTCGTGTTCGAGGGAATCGATCTGCTCGGTCCACACCTCGATCTCCTGCTGACGCTGGGAAAGAATCTGCGCGAGCTGGTCGCGGCGCTTCTCCATGTCGGCGATGCCGCGGTCGAGCACCTCGACCTTTTGGCGGCGCTCGGCGAGTTCGAGGCGGGCCTGCGCGAGGGTGTCGCGTTTCACGTCCCGATCGGTGCGGATCTCCATGATCTGCACCTCCATCTGGGAGATGCGTTCGCGGGCATGAGCGGCCTGCTCTTCGGCTTGGGAAAGTCCGGCCTGCGCCTTTTCAAAACGGGCCTGCGCCTCGTTGCGGGCGGCTTCGAGACCGGACAGCTCGCGCTCCATGCGGCCGATGCGTTGCTGCGCCTCTTCGCTCGCGCGATTGGCGTTGCGCAACTCAGTCTGGATCTCGGTCACGAGCTGAGTCGATTCCAGCACCTCCTTGCGGCGATCCTCCAAGGCCTGCTCGGCACCGGCGATGCGGTCATTCAGATCGTCGATGACCTTCTTTTGCTGGTCGTGCTTCTTCTGCTCGTCGGCGATGGCCTTGGCGGTCTCGCGCAGATCGATTTCGCGCTGCACGATGCTGTTCTCGGGCTTCTTGTTGAAGCCGCCGTAAACCAAACCACGACGATCGACCAACTCGCCCTTGTTCGTCGCGACGGCGACAAAACCGAAGTCGGGGTTGGCCGCCCAAAATTCAAAAAACGCGCTCAGGTCATCGGCCAGATAACACGCCCCGAGCAGCGCGCTGGCCGGATGGGACTCGTCGACATTGATGAGTGCCGAGGTCGCGGGTCGCAGGAACGCCGGCAGGTCTTTCGCCGCCGCACCGCCCTGCCCCATGCCCTCAACCTGCAGCACGGCGCTGCCGATCTTGTCGCTTTCGAGCTGATCGAGCACACGGCGCGCGGTGGCGAGATCGGTGACGTGAATCGCTTCCACGGCGGAACCGAGCAGCGCTTCGATCGCTTTGCCGGCGGTGGGATCGACCTGCAGGCCTTTCGTGACGGGCGTGACGGTGGAACCTTGGAGGGCGCCGTCGAGTTTGCCCTGCAGCACGGCTTTCGCGCCGGCGCCAAAACCTTCCCACTTCTCCTGCAGTTGCTGGAGCAGCTTCAGTCGGGCCGAACGCTGGGCGAGACCGCGGTCGATGTCCTGCAGAATGCGCTGCGCCTCACGAAACTCGCGGGTCAGGTTGCCGATGGTTTGCTGCGCTTCGACGGCGGCCTGATCGAGCCGGGCTTTCTCGACGCGTGACTCTTCGAGGCGTTGCTCGACCTCGGCGGCGCGTTGACCGAGGGCGCTGTGCTCCTGGCGGGCACCTTCGAGCTGGTTGACCAGCAACTCGTGACGTTGCACGGAGGTCTTTTGCTCCACCTCGAAGCCGGTCGTATCGGTGCGCAGGCGGGCGATGGTGCTCTCCATCTGGAGGAGCGTAAATTTGGTCTGCTTGAGCTCGTCCTCGAGCTTCGACATCTCGGCCTCGGCGACGGCCAGCTCGCGATTGCGGTTCTGGAACACCTGGTCGCTGGTGCCGAGCAGCGTGAGTTGCTCCTGCTTGTCCTGCGCACCGCTGTCGACCTGGTCGGACAACTCGCGCATCTGCATCTCGAGTTCGCCCAGATTGTTGCGGGAGGAGGCGAGACGATCCTCGAGGCCGGTGCGTTTGATCTTGGCGAGGTTGGCGCCGTTCTCGGCCTGTTCGCGCTGGGATTTGAGGTCGAAGACGGCCTGTTGGGCGTCCTGCGCGCGCTGGTGCAGGCGGGAACGTTCGGCCTTCTTTTCCTCCAACGCCCCCTGCTCGCTCTCGAGTTTGGTGCGACGCTCGTCGGCCTCGCGGCGCAAGATCGAGAGTTTGTCCTGCAGCTCGTGAATCGTGGCGGCGAGTCGCTCGTGCTGGAAGGCACTGTGCGCCAGACTCAGGTGGCGCATGCGGAAGCTGAGCCGCTTGTAGCGCAGGGCTTTGGCGGCCTGGCGTTTGAGGCTGCCTATCTGGCGGCTCACCTCGGAGATGACGTCGGCCACGCGGGCGAGGTTCTGCTCGGTGAGCGAGAGCTTGTTCATCGCCTCGCGGCGCTGCGCCTTGTATTTGGTGATACCGGCGGCCTCTTCAAAAACGGCGCGACGCTCCTCGGGCTTGGAGGAGAGGATCTGATCGATCTGGCCCTGCGCCATGATCGAATAACTGGTCCGGCCGATGCCGGTATCCATGAAGAGTTTTTGAATGTCCTTCAGGCGGCAGGATTGGCCGTTGAAGAAGTATTCGCTGCCGCCGTCGCGGTGGACGCGGCGCATGATCTCGATCTCGTGGAATTCGCTGCCGAGCTGCTTCTCGCAGTCGGTGAGGAGCAGGGCCACTTCGCACAACTGGGCCTGACGGCGCGAGTCGGTGCCCTCAAAGATGACGTCCTGCATCTTGCCACCGCGCAGGGCCTTGGCGCTCTGCTCACCCAACACCCAACGAATGCCATCGGCGATGTTGGACTTGCCGCAACCATTCGGACCCACGATGGCCGTCACGCCCGGTTCGAAGCGGAGCGTGGTCGGGTCGGCGAAGGATTTGAAGCCGTGCAGTTTGAGGGCCTTGAGATACATGCGGGGCGAGTAAAAGCGGTCGATTGAAGGGGCCCCTGCCCCCCCGGCAACGGTAAATCCGGCCCGTCTCGATTTTGCCCAACACCGCCGGAGGAGCCACTGGCCCCTCCGCACGGCGGCAAAGTCAGCCGATCAGGAATGGTCCTTGAGGAACCCCTTCAAGGTGTCGCGCATATCCTTCCGCAACAAAATGATCCCCAGGAGATTGGGCAGGGTCATCAGCACGATGGCGACGGCGGCGAGGTTCCAGATTAGCGTCGTGTCGGAGAACGACGCCCAGAAGAAGCCGAGCACATATACGATGCGGTAGTAACGAACCGACCCGACGCCGAAGAGGTAAACCATCGCCCGGTCGCCGTAATAGCTCCACGCGATCGCGGTCGAGAACGCGAACATGAGCAGACCCACCGCCACCAAGCTGCGGCCCGCTCCACCGAAGATGCCACGGGCAAAGGCCTCCGAGGTGAGCGCCGCCGAGTGGATCAAGGAACGTCCCGAGACCTGCACCGACTGATCGGCCAAGTGCCCCTCCTCCACCGTGAGCGTGCCGGTGTAGGGCGTGCCGTCCTCCGTCGCGAAGCGCACGTCCTCGGCGACCGAGCGAGCATTAAGCACGGTCACGCCGGCGTCGCCGGCGAGTTGACCATCGGTCACGGTCACGACACCGGAAAAGTCGGTCACGTCGCCGTCGTCTTCGTCCGCCAGATAATGGAAGAGCGCGGTGCGATCGGCCTCGATGGCATCGTCCCACTGACCGGCCACGATGCGCATGTCGGAGGCATCAAAGTTGTTTTCGATTTTCTCGGTCCACGCGCCCGACGCGAGGATCACGATACCGGTGAGCGTGCAGATCACGAGGGTATCGATGAAGGGCTCAAGGATGGCCACCATGCCTTCAGAAACAGGCTCCTCAGCGCGAGCCGCCGCGTGCGCGATCGGGGCCGAGCCCTGACCGGCTTCGTTGGAAAACAGGCCGCGGTTCACGCCGCGGTTAAACGCGAAGGAGAAACTCGCGCCCAAGAAACCGCCCACGGCAGCCGAGCCGGTGAAGGCATCCTGAAACACGGAAAGAAACGACGGGATGATGCGGTCGCCGTGCACCACGAGCACACCCAGTGCGCCGATCACGTAGAACGCCGCCATGAAGGGCACCAGTTTGGAGGTGACTGCGGCGATGCGTTTGATGCCGCCGAGAATCACCAGGCCGAGCAGCACGGCCATGACCGCGCCGGTTGCCATCGGCGGCACGTCGAAGGCTGCCTCCATCGCCTGCGCCATGTTGTTGATCTGGGGCAGATTGCCGGTGCCGAAAGAACTAATGACGGTCGCCACCGCGAAGATCACTGCGAGCCACTTCCAGCCGAGGCCGTAGTGCATAAAATACATCGGGCCGCCCGCCATGGAACCGTCCGTCATCTTGCGGCGGTATTTATGCGAGAGCGTCACCTCGACGAACTTCGAGGTCATGCCAAAGAAGGCCGTCGCCCACATCCAGAACAGCGCCGCCGGTCCGCCGAGGAACAGGGCAAACGCCACGCCGCCGATGTTGCCCGTGCCGACCGTGCCGGAGAGCGCCGTGGCGAGCGACTGGAAGTGCGTCGTCTCGCCCGGCATGCCGCGCTTGTCTTCCTTGCCCCGCACGATGCGCAGCGCGCGACCGAAAAAGCGAATCTGCGGAAAACCGAGATACAGAGTGAAAAACAACCCCGTGCCCAGAAGCACAAAGGGGAACCACGGGGATCCGCCGAGCAAACCGTCGAGCTGGATCAGCCAGGAGTTAAATTCTCGCATGGGCAGCTAGCCTCGACGTCGCAGCGCCCGCGGCAAACGGAAATCCGTGAGATGCAAACTTTCATTGCTTTCATTTGCACCGAGTTCCGTCAGTCCGCCGCCCTTCCAGTGCGAGCGGCGGCGGGGCTTACTTGTGATCCCAGGGGAAGCTCACGGCTTCCTTGGGGCACTTCCAGGTTTCGAAGACTTCAAACATCTTGCCCGGATTGAGAATGCCCTGCGGATCGAGCGCGCGCTTGACCGCCTGCATGGCCCCGATCGCTGCATCCGAATGTTGGATACGCAGGAACGGTGTCTTGGCCAGACCGATGCCGTGCTCGCCACTGATCGCCCCGCCCAGCGCGACCACCTTTTCCATCAGCGCCTGCACCGCCGCTTCGGCCCGCGCGCACTCGGCGGGGTCGGCTTTGTGATACATGATGTTCACGTGCAGATTGCCGTCGGCGAGATGGCCGAAGGTCGGGATGGCGAGCCCGGAGGACTTGCGCAGCTTTTCGAGGAAACGGGCAAACTGGGCGTAGGCGCGCAGCGGCACGGTGATGTCCTCGTTGAGCTTGGCATCGCCCATCTGGAACATCGCCCCGGAACACTTGCGGCGCACCGCCCAGAGGCTTTCGGCTTCGGCGCGGGTGCGGGCGGCACGGTGGCCGACGGCATGCTCGGCCGCCCACGCCAGCACCCGCTTCTTGTCTTCGCGCACCTCGGCGGCACTGCCCGCCAGCTCGAGCAGGATGACGGGTTTGCCGGGTTGCCCCGGGAAAATCGTGGTGCCCATGGCGCCTTCCGCACAGCTCACGCTGTAGCGATCGAGGAACTCACAAATCGCGGGCTGCACCTTGGCGCCAAACAACGCGCGAGCGGCCGTGAAGGCGCTCACTTCATCGGTAAACGACGTGAGCAAGGTCCAACGTGCGGCCGGTTGCGGGATGAGGCGCAACACGGCGTCGGTCACCACACCCAGCATGCCCTCGCCGCCGATCCACAGGTCGCGCAGATTGAAGCCGGCGGCGAATTTGCGGGTCGCGGTCCCCCACTCCACATAGTCGCCGGTGGGCAGGTAGCCCTTGAGCGCGATGATGAAGTCGCGGGTCACGCCGTATTTGCCGCCGTGCATGCCACCGGCGTTGCAGGCGATGTTGCCACCGATGGTGCAGTAGGCCTTGGACGACGGGTCCGGCGGATAAAACCAGCCTTTGGCCGCCGCGGCGTCCTGGATTTTGCCCACCACGGCCCCGGCCTGCACGTGGGCCATGCCGGCCTCGTCATCGATGCGGATGCGGTTGAGTTTGGTCAGATCGAGCACCCAACCACCCTGGCGCGGCGTGGCCGAGCCCATGAGCGTGGTGCCGCGTCCGCGCGGCGTGACGGGGACTCCGTGGGTGTTGGCGAGCTTGAGCACCTCGCCGACCTGCTCGTGCTTGCGCGGCAGCACGACGGCCTCCGGCAGGAACGACATGCGGCCGCTGTCGAAGGACGCGGCGTAGCACGTGGCGTCGTCGGTTTTGACGAGGCCGGAACCGAGACGGCGCTGCAGGAGCGCGGTGGCACGGGCATGAGGGGGTTTTGACACAGCGGAAACGCTGGCCGAGCCGACCGCTCCGCCGCAATCGATTTCAGCGCCCGAACCGGTCAGTCGAGCTCCACGCAGGCCAGTGCAGCGTCCTTGCAGCCCTTGAGGTCGAGCTTGCCGGTGCCGAGCACGGGGATGACGTCGAGATGTTTGACGACCTTGGGCACCCAGAGGTTGGGCACACCAACCGCCAACAGCTTCTCGCGCACTTCGGCGACCGTGAGTTCCAACGTCGTCAGCAGGACGAGCGCCTCCCCCTTGCTGGAATCGGGCACGCCCATGACCGCGATGATGTAGCCTTCGCTCTGGTCGAGATCGAACACGTCGATGATGCGTTGCTCGACCGTGCCGTGCGGCACCATCTCGCCGCCGATCTTGGAGAAGCGGGACAGGCGGCCCTCGATGTAGAGGAAACCATCCTCGTCGAAACGGCCCAGATCACCGGTGATGAACCAGTCGCCATGGAAGGCCTCGGCGGTCTTCTCCGGGTTTTTGAGATACCCCTCAAACACGTTGCCGCCCTTGAAGGCGACGATGCCCTGCTGACTGAAGGACTGCTCCTCCATCGTATCGGGATTCAAAATACGTGCGGTCATGCCGGGCATCATGCGGCCCACCGAACCGAGGCGTTTGCCGAGCTGGGGCTCCGCGCCCACCGTGTCCGGGCGCAGCGGGTTGGGCTGGTTGATGTTGGTCGCCGGGGTGGTCTCGGTGAGACCGTAACCCTGCATGATCTCGATGTGGAATTTCTCCTTCACCGCCTCGTAGAGATCGAGCGGCATCTTCTCGGCGCCGGAGACCACGAGGTTGAGCGAACGCAGGTCGCGGGATTCGGCGCGTTTGACCAGCGGGCGCAGGAAAGTGGGCGCGCCGATGAGCACGGTCGCCTCCTCTTCGCGGATCGAGTCGACGATTTTGCGGGTATCCAGCGGGCTCGGCACGGTCACCACGCGACAGCCGCGCATCATCGGATACCACAACGTAACGGTGAAACCGAAGGAGTGGAAAATCGGCAGACAGGCCAACATCGTCGCGGAGTCTGGCAGGATGCTCAGCGAGGAAATCTGCCAGCAATTCGACAGGATGTTGCGATGCGTGAGCACGACGCCCTTGGGCTCACCGGAACTGCCGCTGGTGAAGAGCAGACCAGCCTCCTCGCGGTCGCCGTATTTGGGTAGGCCGAGCAAGTCGGCGAACCACTGGTTGGGCAGCAACCAGGCCCCGAGCAACCACGGTAACACGGCTTTCTTGCCGCCCATGGCCTCCATCTCCTTGCGCAGATCGAGGGTCTTCTCCGGCCACGGAAAATCCTTCACCTTGGCCTGCACCGCTTCGGCGGAGAGGATGGTCGTGATCTCTCCCAGTTTGAGGCTGGTCTCGATGGAAGCCCGGCCCGCGGTGAAATTGAGGTTCACCGGGATCTTGCCCGCGCAGAGCACAGCGAGGTTGGCGATGCTGCCACCGGCACCGGGCGGCAGCACGATACCGACGCGGCGGTCCGGTATGGTGCGACGGATGTGGCGCGACAAAGCGGCCGCGGCGGCGAGTAATTGGCCGGCCTTGATTTCGCGGCGACCGGCGGTGCGATCGACAATCTCCAAGCGCCACGGGCGACGCGCCAAACCACGCACCACCTCGCGGCCGAGATGGCGTTTGAGTTGCGGGCGCTGTTGGAAGGCGTGTTCGGCCAGATCGAGCATGTCACGACGCAGCCGTTCCGGCGGCAACTGGTCGGCCGCCACCGGATCGCCCCAGGCCACAAACACATGCGTGCGTTTGAGGCGCGGCGACTTGAACAGGTAGCGGTTGCCCGAGAAGGAAAAGATGGAGCCCCACAGACCATCGTGCACCACCGGCACGACCGGGACGCCCGCTTTCTGCGCCATGAGCTGATAACCGCGGCGCAGACGCATGAGTTGGCCAGTGCGCGAGATCGCGCCTTCCACAAACAACAGCACGAGTTCGCCCCGCTTGAGGTGGTCGACCACGGCGCGCGTGGCACCGAGGGCATTTTCGGGCGTTATCGCGATCGATTTGCTCAGTTTGAAGGCCCAACGAAAAACCCAATGGCTGTCGCGCATGCCTTCAAAGCCGACAAAACGAATCGGCCGCGGGCAGGCCAGTTGCAGCACCAGCACGTCGACGTAGGACAGGTGGTTGGCCGCCAAGAGCGCCCCGCCCTGCGGCAGCTTCTCCGCCCCGCTGAAACGGACACGATACAAGATGCGCGTAAGTGCTGCGGCAAACAGCTCGATGATCCACGGCAACGTGGACCGAGTGAAACGGGGTTGTTTGGCCATGAGAAAACTGGCGGTAACTGCGACCGCAGTCGCCCGAAGTTTCAACCCTTTAGGGTCGATTTTCCCGGCCACGCACTTCGGCCAGCGCGGCCCGCAAATCGTTGGCCAGAACGGCAAATCCGGGAAACTCGTGCTCCAGGCGCCGCAGGTCGCCCCCCATGCGTCGCACCGCCGCCACCGCCTTTTCGGTTTCGAGCGCCAGCGTCGGGCGCGAGGTGCCGTAGACCCGCTCCTTCAACTCCGCGCGAGAAAACGGCTGGCGCGCGGTCTCCTGCCCCGCGATCCATGCCTCCTCCGTGACGGTTTCGTCGGAGCCGCACAGATACCACCCTTCCATCGCCGGCACCGCAATGCCGACGCCGCGCAACACCCGGTCCCGCCCGCGCGCCGGCGGCAGGTTTTTGGTCGCCTTGCGAAACACCGCGCGCAACTGGCAGACGCGACAGCCGGGGTGATGATCGTGTTCGCTGGTGTGCACCACCGAATCATCGGCATCGGCCACCACCACCAGCAGCTCCGCGTCGGTGCGAAAGTGCAGGTGCCGCACCACTGCCGGCAACACCTGCCGGACATTGGGCCAACCGCGCGCCCGCAGCGCCGGACGCACGCGCTGGATGCGTTGACCCAGCACGGTCTCCACCAGCACGGCGATGGCGGCTTCGTCGGCCGGCGATTCACTCAGCAAGGCGACTTTCATGAATCCTCGGGCACTCCCCCCAACAGACCGGCAAACCAGATGTCGCCCAAAGAGCCTTCCTCCAGGAGCTGGTCCAGGTCGGGATGATCCGCGAGCCGCGTGAAACTGGCCTCCCGCCCGCGTTTTTCGGCGATGACCACCTCTTCCGGATGATCCCGGAAAAGATCGAGCAGGTAGGGCGAGTGGGTGGTCGCAATCACCTGCACGGGCTCACGCTCGAGCCCATAATCCGACGGATAACTCAGGCGGTAGACCACGTCGCGCACCTGCCGCAACAACCGCGGATGCAGGCCGCGATCCAATTCTTCGATACAGATGATCGGTGCCGGCGCGGGTTCATGGGCGATCGCGCATAGGGCGAGCGCGTAGAGCGTGCCTTGCGAAAGCGAATCCGCCTCCACCCAATCCTGTTCATCGGTCAGCCGCAGCGCGACGGTCAGCCGACAGGACTCCGCTTCCTTCACCCGCAGGTCGTCGTATTCCGGGAACAGGCCCAGCGCCTCGTCATGAAACGCCTGATACGTCGCCGGCAGCGCCTCCCGCCAATGGCCAACCACGGTGGCTAGGTTGCCGCCGTTGCCGTGCACGGTGCGCCCGTCGGTCGGCAGGCTGGGCGCGGCGATCGCGTAATGATCGAGCAAATACACCTGCACCGCGCCGAGCCGGTCGCGCGCCGCCGGCCAACTGGCCGCGTCGCCATCGATCAAACGCAGGGCGTCGCAACGCCGATGTTCCCGGCAGTGCATGCTCACCGCGAGTGGACCGGGATGGGTCAATTGGAAGCGGATCTCGGGCCCCTCCGGCGCATCGGCTGGCGGTGGCTCGGTCGCGAGGGGCAGCGGCGCGAGGTTGCGCAGTTGCAGCACCGCTTGGATGAGACTGGTTTTGCCTGAACCGTTGGGGCCGACGATCAGGTTAAAGGGCGCCAATTCCAGCTGGGTGTGCCGCAGCGCCTTAAAACGGCGAAAGGTGACCGAGGTTATCACGCCGCCAAGATGCTCACGCCGCGCCCAAAGGCAACTGCCGCGTGTCAGCGCAGGTCGAGCGCACGGGAGAGCAGCCGCCCCAGTTCCGCGGTGCCGACATGGGCCAGCGAACCGTCGAGGTTGATCGCCTGCACGAGCGGTCGGTAACCCAGCGCGTCAGCCTCGCTCTCGACGAGGTTCAGCCGGGCCAGCATGTCGCCCACGTCTTCGCGGGCAGCCAATTGCAGGGTCAGCGCGAGCGGCGCGGTCCACCACGACATATCTTCGCTGTAGCGGATGGAGCCGTTGCCGAGCAGACGCAGGCCCGGCGAGATGACCGCCAGGTCGCGCAGCACCATGTTGCCGCCGGGTGCGCGGTTCACCTCCAGATTAAGTTGGTCAAAGCTCACCGCGGCCAGCCGTTCGGCCACGGTCGTGAGGGTCTGCAGTCGTTGGGCGCGCCGCCCCAAGGTTTCGTTGCCGGAGAGCGCCGCGAACAGGCCCCCCACTGCCGCGAGGGTGCGGCCGGTCTGCAGGTATTGCTCGACGTCCACTTGGAGCGCGCGCAGCACCCCACCCGCGCTCGTGACCCGAGCCTCCAGCGAGGCTTGGTCCATCAGATCCTGCAGGTCACTCGCCGCGCTGTTGAGCTGGGCGGTGAGGTTCAGGCGTCCTTCCAGAGTCGGCAATTGGGTCGGATCGATCACCCGCAGCAGCGCGCCCACATCGACGCTCTCCGCCGAGATCGCGCCGGTCGCCGCATAGGTCGCCGGCCGGTTGGCATCAAAATCGAGCCCGCCCTGCATCGTCACCGATCCACCACTGCCCACCTGCGCGCTCACGCTGTCCAGTTTCACTTCGAGCGCATCCAGCACGATGTCACCCCGCACGTTTTCCAGCACCATGCCGTTGGGCAGGGTCAACTCGCCCACCGCCGTCTTAAAGGTGCCTTGCCAGCCTGCCCAGATCGGACGCGTCGAGTCGGTCTGATCCGGCCCTGCCGGGGAAGCCTCGGCGCCCGGTGCCTCCGGCGCGGCCGCCACGATGAGGCCCAGGCCCTGCAGATCCGAAACGTAAGCCCGCGGACCGGTGAGGCTACCCTCCGCGAGCCAGCCTTCCGCCGACGGCTTGGCGCTCATGTTGAGGGTGAGGTCCGAAATCCGATCGTCTTGGGTAAATCGCATCGGCAAATGCGCTTCCAGCCCCCCATCGGGCAAGAGGTCGACCCGGCCATCGAGCTGCATTTCCGGCAGCGCCTGCCCGTCCGCCAAGGTGAGGTTCGTCACGGAGATGGCGGCCGCCAACGATACCCGTTCCTCGAGGCCGAGACCGAGTTCACCCGAAACGCGACCGGTTTCGAGCGCCAGACTGCCGGCCGCCAGCGGCACTCGTTGCAGCACGCGGAGATCGGACTCAAAATGGCCAGCCAGTTTAAGCACTTGGTTTTCCCGCCGCAGCTGACCGCCGCGCGCGCTGAGCAAGCCCAGGTAGCCGTCCGCATCGGAAACCTCCAAGCGATCGAGTTCCACCTGCCAACCGTCGCCGGTCACCTCCGCCCCGACACTAAGATTGAGGTCGATGCCTTCCAGCAAGGTGCGACCGTCCTCGGCCACGACGAGACCACGCACCGTCACGTCCTCCGAAGTCACCAGGCGCAGGCCATGACCGGTCACCAAACCCACCAGCGTCCCCTGAATCGCTTGGGCATCCAGCACCATCGGCTCCAACCACGGTTGGGCCCAAGCCGTCGGCAGGCCCATCAAATCGAGCGCAAAGACGGGTTCCTCGGGCTGCATGACCCGCACTTCATGGGTGTCGTGCGCTACCTCGACGCCCTGCAACAAGCGGAACGACAGCACCGGCGCCGCGCCTTCGAGCGTCGCCGTGAAGCGAGTGCAGCGGAGGTTGTTTTCCCGCAAATTCAGATCAAAGCCGATTTGCCCGCGCACCTCACCGATCGCGCTCAGCTCCGGCTGCACCATGTCCAAATCGCGCATCGTGTAATGCAGCTCGCCCGCGATCGCGCCCGTGCTCAAATCGGAACTGGCACTCAGCTCACCTTCGCCGCGCAGAGCGAACTCCGGCAACAGCTGGCCCAACATCAGACTCCCTGCCGACTCGTGGTCGAACCCGACCGCCCAGGTGCCCGCGAGGCCTTCGGCGCCGGCGGTTTGGGTCAGCTCGAGGTTGAGCAGTTGCACGCGTTCATCCCGCAGCGCGACGCTCGCCCGCGGCGCTTCTCCCAGATGCGAGAGCTCCGCTTCCAAGGTAAACCGGTCCGGCTCCGTGCGGTCCTCGCGGCGTCCCGCCAAATCGGCCGCCAAGCCCACCGCCCCCACCGTGCGAGCGTCTTCCATCGTCACCGCGATACGCGCGTCGATGGTCAATGATTGAATGCCGGCCGATGATGCCCGCGCGCCTTGAGCTTCCACCAACAGGGTAAAGTTGCCCTGCGCTCCGGCGGCCAAACCGCCGCCCTGCACTTTGACCTGCGCATGACCATCGGCCCCCGGACCGATGTCGCGCCAGCGGGCGCGGCCACTCAGGTCGACTCCGCCCAGCGCGACATCCACCGGCAGGCTTAGCGCCTCGAGGATTTGGTTCAGCGGACTGACGGTCACGGCACCGTCGCTCGTCGCCAGCAGCTGGGCGAAACCGCGCAGTCCCGCCGACCAATCTGCCGTCGCGGTCGCGGGTTCAGGCGGGTATGTCGTTTCGGTTCGCGCTACGGGCGTCGCACCGGGCTCGATCTGCAATTCCCAATCGTGGGCGACCAGACGGCCGACCCGCACGTCGTTAAACGCCAATCGCCACAACGGCAGCTCTGCCTCCACCTGAGGCACGCGCAGCACGACGCCGTCCTGGCGCAACAGCAGATTGTCCACCCGCACCGTGCTCCAACCGATGTCGACCTGCTCCAGCGAGGCGTCGAGGCCCGGTTGATCCGCGAGGATGCTCCGGGCGACGCGCGTCTGGAGGCTTGAGTTGAAAGCGAGCGCAACCAACACCACGGCCACGACGGCCAGCAGTGCGATGCCGATGAGGATTCCGCGTCGCCGAGTCATTGCTGAAGCTTGCTGGGTCCGACCTCAGCAAGCGGCGGAAGTTCTACGTCGCGATCAATTGGCGATCAATACGTCACTTTGACCAAGTGCCCGACGCAGGGCAGCGGCCGCGACGTTGTGGCTGTAGTTGGCCTGCAACTGATTGTTGCGCGCCTGCGTGAGGGCGACCTGGGCGGCGAGGAGCTCGAGCTGCGTGGCGGTGCCGGCCCCGTAACGGGCGTTGGCGAGGCGCAGGGCCTCCTCGGCCTGCTCCACCACCTTGACGGCGGCGTCGGCCAGCTCGGTGGCTTCGTTGAGCGCGGACACGGCGCGGCGGGCCTCCACTTCGACCGCCAGCGTGGCGTCTTCGAGCGAGAGTTGCGCCTGCTTCTGCTGCGAGAGCGCTTGCTCCACGCGGCCGCGCGTCGCCCGGCCATCCCAGATGGACCAGTTCGATTGCAAACCGATGGTCCAGCCATTGTAGGAGTCACCGAAGCTTTCCGAGAACGGGTTTTTGCGCACCTGGTATCCACCCACGAGGGACAAGTCCGGCAGGCGATCGGATTGGGCAATCTTCACGCCGGCGGCGCGGGCCTCGACGAGCTTGGTGAGGCGCACCAACTCGGGACGATTGGCGCGAGCCGTATCGATGGCGGCGGCGAGGTCGAAAGACACCGGCTCGATGTCGAGTTTACCCAAAAATTCGGGAATCGCGGCGACCTGCGAGCGGTCGGGATTATCGAACCCGAGGTAATAACGCAGCTGGTCGATGGAGATGCGCAGGGCGTTGCGGGCGCGGATGAGCGGGGGCTGGGCGTTGGCGAGTTCCACCTCGGCGCGCAGGACATCGAAGTTGGACACGGCGCCAGCTTCGAAGCGGTTGCGCGCGGTGGTGAGCTGCTCCTCGAGCAGTTGCACGTTCTGCTCCTGCACCTGGATCTGCTCCCGGGCGAGCAGCACGTCATAAAAGCTCGTGCGCACCTGCAGCAGCTGGTCGTTGATGATGGATTGCAGTTCGAGCAGCACGGTCTCGCGCACGATGCGTTGGGCATCGAGGGCCGCCTGCACGCCGCCGCCCGAGTAGAGCAGCTGGCGGGCTTGCAGGGTGATGTTCCAGTTCTGATCGCTGGCGCCGGCGGCGGAGAGGCTCTCGGCGTCGCGGGTGTAGCTGGAGTTGAGCGACACGTTGGGCAGGACCTGGGACTTCACCTCGAGGATGAGACCTTCCTGCTCGCGGATGCGCTCCCGGGCCTGGCGGATGGCGAAGTTGTTCTCCACCGCGTAGGTGATGGCGGTTTCCAGATCGAGCCGGTTGGGCATCGGCTGGGCGCCGGCCACCGCGGGCAGGAGCAGCGCCCCCACCGCCACGACAGCGGGGCGAATCAGAAAGGACGGGACAAATCGAAGAGGATTCATGGCGAACGAAAGGAACGGTGGATCAGGACTGAGCCGGGGCGGGTTCGCCGGCGGAGGCGGTATCGTCTGCATCTTCGTCTTCGACCACCGCGTGGCGGTGTTCGCTGGCGATCAACATGTAGAAGGCCGGCACCACGAAGAGGGTGAAGAACGTGCCCACGGCCATACCGACCACGAGCACCCAACCGATGCTGTTACGCGCGGCGGCACCGGGGCCATCGACGAAGATGAGCATCATGTGACCGAAGACCGTGGCGGCCGAAGTCATGAGCACCGGACGCAGACGGGTGGCGGCGGCGCGGCGGATGGCTTCCTTCTTCGCGACGCCCTGCTCCTGCAGCGCATTGGCGAACTCGACGATCAGAATACCGTTCTTGGCGATCAGGCCCACCAGGGTGATGAGACCGATCTGGGAATAGATGTTGAGCGACGTCTGCCAGAGGAAGATCGGCAACATCGCGCCCACCAAGGCCAGCGGCACGGAACCGAGCAGGATGATGAGCGGATCGCGGAAGGAGTTAAACTGGGCCGAGAGCACCAGGAAGATGAGGATGAGCGCGAGCAGACCGGCCTGCCAAAGGGCGTTGCCTTCCACACGCAGCTGACGGGACTGGCCACCGTAATCGATGGTGTAACCGGCCGGCAGAATCTCGCCGGCCTTTTGCTCCAGTTTGGTGAGAGCGGCATCGATGCTCGGACCGACGCCGGTGATCTTCACCGCGTTGAGCTGCTGGAAGCGGTTGAGCATTCGCGGCTCGACGGTGTCCTTCAGCGTGGCGATGGTCGACAAGGGGATGAGCTGGCCCTGCGGACCGCGGATACGGTAGTCGAGCAGCTGCTCGGGGTTGAGGCGTTGACCACGCTCGACCTGCGGGATGACGCGGTAGCTGCGACCGTCGTTGACGAAGCGATTGACGTAACCGCCACCAAGCATGGATCCGAGGTCACGGGCGACGTCGGTGAGGTTGAGGCCCATCGAGGCGACCTTGTCCTTGTCGATGTCGATGGTGGTTTGCGGCAGGTCGAACTTCAGGTCGCTGTCGGCGAAATAGAAGGTCGGCGCTCCCCCACCCGCATTGGCTTCGGTGTTGGCGTAGAGCACGAGCTCGTTGGCAAACTCCAGCATCTCATGGTGGTCGTCGGTGGAGCGAATAACGAACTCGATCGGGAACTGACCGCCGGCCGGCAGGGCGTCCGGAGTGTTGAGAATGGCGTTGGCGCCGGTGATCTTGGCGGCCTCGCTTTGCAGCGCGGCTTCGATCTCCATCACGCTGCGCTCTCGCTCGGACCACGGTTTGAGGATCATGCCGCCGAAACCGAAGTTGGGCGTCGTGATCTGGAAGGAGTTATCATACTCCGGCTGAGCTTCGTAGAACGCCTGCACCTGCTCGGTATAGCGCACGGCCTGCTCAATCGTCGCGGTGGGCGAACCGGAGAGAATGGTCATGAGCACGCCCTGGTCTTCCTTCGGGGCGAGTTCCTTCTGGGCAAACATGAAGAACGGCCCGAGCAGCAGCGCGAAGAGCACCGCCACCGTGAGCGTAACGGGGACTGCGTTCAGGCTGCCCCCGACCATCTTGTCGTAGCGGTTGCGCACGCGGTCGAAGACGCGGTTGATCACGCCGGTAAGACCCTTCTCTTCGGCGTCGCCGCCCTTGAGCATGTAGGCGCTCATCATCGGCGAGAGCGTCAGCGCGACGAAACCGGAAACGGCCACGGCGCCAGCGAGGGTGAAGGCAAACTCGCGGAACAGCGCGCCGGTCAGGCCGCCCTGGAAACCGATCGGCGCATAGACCGAGGCGAGTGTAATCGTCATCGAGATGACCGGCCCCACCAGTTCGCGCGCCCCTTGAATGGCGGCCTTGATCGGGGTCAGTCCCTCGCGGATGTGACGTTCCACGTTTTCCACCACGACGATGGCGTCGTCGACCACGATACCGACCGCCAGCACGATGGAGAGCAAGGTCAGCAGGTTGATGGTGAAGCCCATGATAAACATCACGAACATGGCGCCGATGAGCGAGAGCGGCATGGCCACGATCGGAATGATGACCGAGCGCAGGGAGCCCATGAAGAGGAAGATCACCACCATGACGACGAGCAGCGTCTCCATGAGGGTCGTGAGAATCTCGCGCAGGGCGTCGTTGATGTATTCAGTCGCATCATACGCCATCTCGGCTTCGAGACCGGCGGGCAGACTCGCCTGCACATCGGGGAACGCCTCGCGAACCCTCCGGATCACTTCCACGGTCGACTCCGTCGGCAGCACCCACACGCCCATGAAGGTGGCGGTTTTGCCGCCGAAGCGGACTTCGGCGTCGTAGCTCTCGGCGCCGAGTTCGACATCGGCCACATCGGACAAGCGCACGATCGCACCACCGTTTTGCGCCACCACCATGTCGCGGAATTCCTCGACGTTCTTGAGGTCGGTGTTGGCGACGAGACTCATGCGCAACAGGTTGCCCTTGGTGGAACCCACGGCGGACAAAGCGTTGTTGCTGGCCAGCGTCTGGCGCACCTCGGACGGGCTGAGTCCGCGGGCGGCCAGTTCATCCGGTTTGAGCCAGACGCGCATGGCGTAAACGCGGCCACCGAGAATGTCGGCGCGCTGCACGCCCGGGACGGCGGCGAGACGCGGCTGCACCATGCGGTTCAGATAATCGGTGATCTGGTTCTGGCTGAGCGTATCGGAGTAAAAGCTCAGATACATCGAAGCGAACTGGCTGTCGCTGGTCTCCACGCTGATGGTGGGCGACTCGGCCTCGGGCGGCAGCTCGTTGCGCACCTGGTCGATCTTGGCGGAGATCTGGGCCAGCGCAGCCGTCGTGTCGTAGTTGAGCCGCAGATACACCCGGATGGTGCTCATGCCGGCCATACTCTCGGACTCGATGTAATCGATGCCATCGGCGCTGGAGATGGCGCGCTCAAGCTGCGTGGTGATGTAGCCACGCACGGTATCGGCGCTGGCGCCGAAGTAGATGGTCGAGACATTGACCACCGCGCTGTCGCTGCGGGGATATTGTCGGGTATTGAGCTGGTTGTAGGAGACCAATCCCACCACCAGGATGGCGATGTTGACCACCAGCGCGATCACCGGCTTGCGCACGAAGAGATCGGTAAAGCTGCGTTTTAGCATGGCTGGAAAAGCGTCGGAAAGAAGCGGAAGCGGACGTCGAAATCAGTCGATCGGCGTGCTCAGGTATTGTCGGGTTGCGGGTCGATCGAGGCGTTGAGTTCGATCTCGTTGTTGATCTGGACCGGGAGGTGGTCGCGCAGTTTGAAGACGCCCGTGGAGGCGACTTCCTCGCCGCCTTCGAGTCCGCTGAGCACGGCGACCATGTCACCGCGCTTCACGCCGAGCGTAACCGGCTGCTGGCGCACCCCGAGGAATTCGGCGCCGTCTTCACCTTTCAGGGTTTCGACGACGAAGACCGAGTTGCCGTAGCTGGCGTAAGCGATGGCCGTGGTGGGCACGACCACCACCTCTTCGGCGTCCGGCAGGACCACCTCCAGCTGGGCAAACATGCCGGGACGCAGGCGCTCGGCCGGATTGGCCAGAGTGGCCTGCACCGCTACGTTGCGGGTGGCGGAATCCACCACCGGATTGATGGCGGTGATGGTGGCCTCGAAGACCTCATCGGGGAACGCGTCGACCATCACGTTGACGCTCTGGCCGAGGCCGACCTGCGGCAGTTGGCGCTGGGGCACGTAGAAATCGACGAAGACCTCATCCAACTTCTGCAGCGGCAGGAGCGGCGTGCCGCGGGACACATATTGGCCGAGGTTAACCATGCGAATGCCGACGCGACCGCTGAACGGCGCGCGAATCGCCTTCTTGGCGAGGGTGGCCTTGATCGCGGCAACGTCGGCCATGGACTGGGCATATTGGGCGACGGCGCTGTCGAGCTCGGATTGGCTGATAGTGTTTTTGCCAATGAGCTCCTTGGCGCGATTGCGCTGCAGACGCGCGAGCTCGGCACGGGCCTCGGCGGCCTCAAGCTGAGCGGTCTCGATGGTCGTATCGAGGGTGAGGAGCAGGTCGCCTTCCTTCACGGCGGCGCCGTTTTCCACCGGCAGAGACGTGATCGCCCCTTCCAGCTCGGCGCTGATGGTGACACCCTGCACCGGCGACAGCGTGCCGATGGAGTGGATGTAGGGGTGCCATTCCTGTTTCTCGGCAATAGCAGTGCTCACGGCGGTGGTCGGTTGGCCACCGGCCATACCCATCATTTCTTTGATTTGGGCCGCCTTGACGACGACGAGCGTCGCGACGACCGCGACAAAGCCGAGAATGGCGATAATGAATTTTTTGATCATGACTGGAGCTGGAAAAGAAGTGGTGATTAAAAAAAGTTAAACGGTCGAAGGCGGCGGCAGGTCCACAGCACCAGCAGCGGCGATGCCTTCCCGGAGTTTCATGATGAGGCGCAGGAGTTCCTCGCGCTCGGTCGCGTCCAAGGGCGCCATGATGGTGCCCACACGACGAAAATAACCTGGCAACACTTCGTTGGTGAAGGCCTCCCCCTTGGGCGTGACGTGCACCAACATCGCCCGACGATCACGCGGATCCGGCTCACGGCGCACATAACCGTCCTTCTCAAGCGTATCGATGAGACCGGTCATGGTGGCCCGAGTCACGCCGGCCATTTCGGCCAATTCGGCCGGACCGCGCGCGGGTGGTTCGGCTTCCCCTTCGTCGACCGCGGCGCTCAACAGCAACAAAACGGTGAACCGACCATTTGAAATGTTGTGTTGGTTCAAAAATGCCGACTTGATCGCGAAGAGTTCATCCGCCGAGCGGAGAAGATTCATAAATAGGCTTCCTGCAGCAGGATCCAAATCTGGAAACCGCTTGGAGCACTCGAGCAGACACTCGTAGCGCGGCAGGTCTTTCAGCATCAATAAAGGCATCACAAAGTGGGAAGGTGCCTGATAGTTAGCCGCCTAACTATTTCCGCAAGTCGTTTTGCGGCTTTTCCGCAAATTGTTTCATTTTGAACGATTGGACCGGTTGCACACGGCTGCCAATCACCCCGAGAATCGCTCGGCAAACCCGCTCCACCGCGTCACCGCCCCTGTCGCGATCTCCCAAACAAAGAGGGGAGCCCACCGCGGCGGACTCCCCTCACCCGATCAGAACCAACTAAACCGGGGAATTGTTTTACCAGGCGATCAGCCCAGCGACTGGACGGCGGCGACGACGTCGGCGGCGGTCATGCCGAGTTCCTTCATCACCACTCCACCCGGAGCACTGATGCCGAAACGGTCGATGCCGAGGACCTTGCCGTCGAGGCCGACGTATTGGGACCAGAGACCACTCACACCCGCCTCGATGGCGACACGCTTGCGGCAGCTGGACGGCAACACCTCTTCGCGGTATTCGGCCGACTGGCGCGCAAAGCGCTCGAAGCAGGGCACGGAAACCACACGGGCGGAACCACCGATCTTCTTGGCGGCGTCGATGACGTGCTGCAGCTCGGAACCGCTGGCGAGCAGGATGCAGCCCAGCTCTTCGGTTTCCTTCACCGCGACGTAGGCGCCCTTCTGGACCCCCTCGCGACGGGTCGCGACGTCGATCTCATTCTGGATCGGCATCGCCTGGCGGGTGAGCGACAGCATGGTCGGACCGTCACCACGGGAGAAAGCGGCGGCGAAAGCGCCGGCGACTTCCTCGGGATCACCCGGGCGGATGACGTCGAGGTTCGGGATCACGCGCAGACCGGAGACGGTTTCCACCGGCTGGTGGGTCGGACCGTCTTCACCGACGCCCACGGAATCGTGGGTGAAGATGTAAACCACCGGCAGACCGGAGAGGGCCGCCAGGCGGATGGACGGGCGGGCGTAGTCGGCGAAGACCATGAAGGTCGCGCAGGACGGGCGGAAAATGCCGTCGTAAGCGAGACCGTTGCACATGGCCGCCATGGCGTGCTCACGAATACCGAAACGGACGTTGCGACCGCCGCGGTTGGTCGGGTCGGTATCGCCGGCGTCGGCGATGTAGTTGAGCGTGGAACCGTGGAGGTCGGCGCTGCCCGAAATCATCAGCGGCATGGCCCCGGCGATCGGCTGGAGCACGTCGGCACCGGCCTTGCGGGTGGCGAGCTTGGCGTCGGCCGGGAAGGCCGGGATCTTGGCCAGCAGGTCGTCGGCCGAAATGTCGGCGCTGCGGCTCTCGAGGAGCGCGGCCTTTTCCGGGTTGGCTTCAGCCCAGGCCTTGTAGGTCTTCTTCCACTTGGAGAACTGGCGAGCGAGGCGCTTCTTGTGGGCGGCGAAATACTCGCGAACCTCGGGGCTCACGTAGAAGGTTTCGTCGGCCGGGAGGCCGAGGGAGGCGCGGGCGGAATCGGCAAACTTGGCGCCGCCTTCACCGTGGCCCTTAGCCGTGCCCTGCACCTCGGCAATACCCTTACCGATGATGGTCTTGGCGATGATGAGCTGCGGCTTGCCGGACTTGGCGCGTTTGGCCTTGGTGACTGCCTTGAGGATGGCCGCCAGATCGTGGCCGTCGGCCAGCGTGATCACATCCCAACCGATGGCTTTGAAGCGGGCGGCGGTGTTTTCGCTCTGAGTCTTCTCCGCCAGCGCGTCGAGAGTGACGTCATTGGAGTCGTAAATCAGCACGAGGTTATCGAGCTGATGATGGCCGGCGAAAGCCGCGGCCTCCATGGCAACGCCTTCCTGCATGCAGCCGTCACCGGCGAGGCAGATCACGTGGTGGTCAAAAATCGTGTAATCGGCGGTGTTGAAGCGCGACTCGGCCATCTTGCCGGAGAGCGCCAGACCCACGGCGTTAGCGATGCCCTGGCCCAGCGGGCCGGTGGTGCACTCGACGCCTGGGGTCTCGTGAAACTCGGGGTGACCGGGGGTCTTGGAGTGGAGCTGACGGAAGGACTTCACGTCCTCCAGCGACAGATCGTAGCCGCTCAGGTGGAGCCAGCTGTAGAGGAACATGGAACCGTGACCGGCGGAGAGGACGAAGCGGTCGCGGTTGAGCCAGCGCGGTTCGGCCGGATTGTGCACCAGGGCGTTCCCATAGAGAACAGCACCAATCTCGGCGGTGCCGAGGGGCAGGCCCAAGTGGCCGGAAGAGCACTTATGCACTGCATCAATGGCCAGCCCACGGGCTTGGTTCGCAGCGGCGGAGAGGATCTCGGTATTCAACTTCATGTAGTAGCGGGGAAAGCTTGGATGTTACCCAACCAAGGCTGGGCCCGCAAGACGACCCCCCCACTCCGCGTGGTGCAATACGGAAGTCCGGTCCAACGTGTGAAAAAGAAAAGGCGACCCAAAACGGGTCGCCTCAAATTGTAAAAAGCGGGTCGCTTTGACCCGGATTCCGCGCAAATGTTAAGCTTTTGCAGAATCGAAGCGCTTGGCCTTGATGGCCATAGCCGCCTTACCCTTGCGGTCGCGCAGATAGTAGAGACGGGCGCGCATCGGAACCGACTCACGATCGATCTCGATCTTGTCGATGTTCGGGCTGTTGAGCGGGAAAACGCGCTCGACGCCTTCGCCGTAGCTGATGCGACGGACGGTGAAGGACTCGTGGATGCCCCCGCCCTTGCGAGCGATGACGATACCCGCGAAGATCTGGATGCGCTCTTTGTCGCCCTCGCGCACCTTGGTGTGCACGCGGACACCATCGCCGACCTTGAAGGACGGGATGTCCGACTTCACTTGCGAAGCGGTGACCTCTTTAATGATGGGATTCATGACGGTTGGTTATTGAGTAAATCTGGACGGACTTGGCGGGTCTTCTCGATACGTTGCGCAAGACGCCACTTCTCGATTTCGCCGTGATTTCCCGAGAGCAAAACCTCTGGAACGGACTTACCTCGAAATTCGGCGGGGCGCGTGTATTGAGGAAAGTCGAGCAATTTGCCGGTGAAGGATTCGTGCGTCAATGACTTTTCCTCGCCCAATACTCCCGGGATGAAACGGGCCATCGCATCGATGAGCACCGCTGCCGGAAGTGTCCCATTGGTAAGGACATAGTCACCAATACTGATCTCCTGATCGATGACTTCATCACGGATCCGTTGATCAATTCCTTCATAATGGCCGCTCAGCAGGACCAAATGCTCCTGCTGCGAAAGCTCCTGCGCAATCTCTTGGCTGAAAGGGACCCCGTCCGGCGTGAGATAGATGCGGCGGCAGCCCGGGGACTGCAGCGCCTCAATGGCGGCGACCGCGGGTTCGGGTTTCAGGAGCATCCCGGCCCCACCGCCAAAGGGGCGGTCGTCGGCCGTGCGATGTTTGTCCGTGCACCAATCGCGCAAATCATGGACGTCGACCTGGAGGAGCTGCCGCTCCAAAGCCTTGCCGAGGATGCTTTCGGTCAGAAAGCCTTCCAGCATGCGAGGGAACAAGGTCAGCACATCGACACGCAGTGCCATGATCAGGAGGGCGGCGGGAGGAAGGGTTGAAGCTCGGGCTGAGTAAACAAAACCGCCCCGGACGAAGCCGGGGCGATGAAAAGGAAACGAATGTCGCTTATCGCTCGTTCGATCAGGCCTCGGCGGCGGCGTCGGCCTTGCGGGCCTGCTTGATCAGCGAGTTGGCGGTATCGGTCGGCTTGGCGCCTTGGCTGACCCAATAGTCAGCGCGTTCGACGTTGAGGGTGAGCTGCTCACCTTTGGCGCGGGGATTGTAGGTGCCGAGGATTTCGGTCGCCCGGCCGTCACGGCGGGAGCGAGCCTCCGCAACCACCACGTGGTAAACGGGTGCGTGCGTCGTGCCGATGCGGGAAAGGCGGATTTTGAGAGCCATGGAAGTGTTTCTAAAACGGTCTAGTTGCTTGCGAAAAGTTGAGGAATGCACCGGGCGACAAATGGCTTGTCAAGCCCCGACTCCCCGGAGTGTGCTCGACACTTTATGAAAGCCGGAATCGTCGGTCTGCCAAATGTGGGGAAGTCCACCCTCTTTAATGCTGTCACTCGCTCGCGCAAGGCGGAGGCAGCCAATTACCCGTTCTGCACGATCGACCCCAATGTGGGCGTCGTGACCGTGCCGGACGCCCGCCTGGGTGTGCTGCAGGAGATCGCGAAGACGCAGGTGGTCATCCCGGCCGCCGTCGAATTCGTCGACATCGCCGGTCTCGTCGCCGGTGCCTCCAAGGGCGAAGGCCTCGGCAACCAGTTCCTCGCCAACATCCGCGAGGTCGACGCCATCATCCACGTGGTGCGCTGCTTCGAGGACGACGACATCATTCACAACATGGGTTCGGTCGACCCGGTGCGCGACATCGAGGTCATCACCACCGAGCTCATCCTCGCCGACTACGAGGCGGTCACCAAGCGCGCCGAAAAATGCACCAAGAAGGCACGCGGCGGCGACAAGGAGGCTCAGGCCGAACTCGCCCTGCTCCAGCGCCTCGAGCCGCACCTCAACGAGGGTAAACCCGCCAACCTGCTCGAGGTCGACGAGGTCGAGGCCAAGCTCCTGCGCCTCTTCCAGCTCCTCAGCGCCAAGCCCGTGCTCTACGCCTGCAACGTCGCCGAGGACGATTTGGCCGACGCCAACGCCAATCCGTTTGTGCAAAAGGTGGCCGAGTTCGTGCGCACCCACCACGACGCCGCCTACGTGCCGATCAGCGCCAAGATCGAATACGAGCTCATCGACCTCTCTCCCGAGGAAGCCAAGGAGTTCCTCGCTGACTTCGGCGTGAACGACTCCGGCGTCTCCCTGCTCATCCGCGAGGCCTACGCCCTGCTCGGTCTGCAGACCTACTTCACTGCGGGCGAAAAGGAAGTGCGTGCCTGGACCATTCCGATCGGCTGCAAGGCCCCGCAGGCCGCCGGCGTCATCCACACCGATTTTGAAAAGGGCTTCATCAAGGCCGAGGTGGTCGCCTACGACGATCTCTCCTCGCTGGGCAGCGTGGCCGCCGCCCGCGACGCCGGCAAATACCGCCTCGAAGGCAAGGACTACGTCTTCAAGGACGGCGACGTCGCCGTCTTCCGCTTCTCCAAGTAAGCGCCCTGCCCCATCCGCCTCTCAACGCTTTGCCGCGCCGTCTCCCACCAAAGGAGGCGGCGCTTTGTTTTCCAGCAGTTCGATCTGCAGGATCAGGCTGCGCGGCAGATGAAACGGGTCCTTCACCGGCAACGCCACCGTGCCGCCAAAGGGCTTAAGATCACGCGTCAGTTTCTGGCGCCACTCGCCGTGCGACCAGTCGACATAGTGACGCCGACACCAGCGCCACAGCGCCTCGTAATTGTTTAGCCAATACGCGTCGCGCGTATCGTGCCACGCCAACAGGTTCGCCAACAGGGCCTCCGTTTGCGGCCACCACAACTTGGCCGACGCGAAGCCCCAGGCATCCTCCGCCACGGGTTGCCCCGACCCGTCCACCGCCAGCAGAAGCCCCCCACCCTGCGCAGCATCCCAGCCCAACTCCCAATGACGCCGCACGCACTGCCAGATGCGTTGCGGCGACACGCCACCGTCGCCCCACGCCCCCCGGATCAGCCGCTGGAACCACATGCCCTCGATCACGTGCCCCGGGACGGTCACTTCACCACCAGGCCCGTCGCCCTTGCCCCCGCCCACGCGCGTCGTCTCCAAAACCCGATCTTCCGTCGGATCATAAAACTCCATCCAAACCTGATCCGCCAATCGCCGCGCTTCCTGAGCATATTCCGCGCCTCCCCCGGCAGCCGCAAGCACCGCAAGTTTGAGGGAAAAAATCATGGGCACACCGTGCGGTTGATGTCCGGCCGGCACCGGATACGGAAAGTGCGGCCAAGTGTGCGGCGCGTTCCCCAACCGTTGCATCACCGCTGCCGCGGTGCGCTGAGCCAACTGCAGCCAATGCGCTTCGCCAGTGGCGACCGCCAACTCACTGAGCCCGTAGATCGCAAAGGCATCGACGTAGATGCTTTCGTGGCCCCGCAGCACCCGACCGTCCGCCGAAACCAATAACGCCCAACCCTGCTCCTCCTCCAGCCAACCGTAACGTTCGCAAAACGCCGCAATCCGTCGTGCCCGTTCGAGCCAAATTTCACGTCGGTCGATGCTGTGCCAAATACGCACACACACCCAGACCGCGCGCCACTGGCTCCACAACCAACGGTCACCGGAGACCACTTGGCCATCGTCCGCGACACAGGTGGGTAGGCCTCGGTTTCCGTCCCCCCACAACGGCTCCCAATACGGCAAGACCTGCTGAGTGAGATGCTCTCGCAACCAGGCAGCCATGCAGTCACCGCTCCCTTCTCGCAGCGCGGCCAGCCCTGCTTCGAATCGCGATTCATCTTCCGGCTTCGAGCTCACCATTGGCTCACCACGACGACGGCCGCACCACATAGCCAGCTTCAAACGACGGCTCTTTGCTGGATGAAATTTCAGCCTCTTCAACCCTGACCGCGACCGTATCCAACTACCGAATACCCCCTTCGCACCACGAGTGAAATTTCATTCGTAAAAATGCAATTTTCACCCTCTTTGCCCTCGCCGCGTCGCCGTCGTTCCGCTCTCTCCTACCTCACCGATGAGTCCCACTTCCGACCCTTTGATTCGACTCTATCCCGATCGTCCCGCCGCTGCCGCGGCCGCCGCCCACCACGCCGCCGGGATCATTCGCCAAGCCATCGCTGATCGCGGCTTCGCCCGCATCGTCGCCGCGACGGGAGCCTCCCAAATGGAATTTGTGGCCGCGCTCGTCGCGGCCCCCGATATCGATTGGACCAAGGTGGAAATGTTTCACCTCGACGAATACGTCGGTCTCTCGATTGACCATCCTGCGAGTTTTCGCCGCTACCTGTTGGACCGCCTGATCAAGCCGACCGGCATCACGCGCTACCACTTGCTCGATGGTGAATCCGATCCGGACGAAACCGCCCGCCGCGTGGGTGCCGAGCTGCAGTCCGCGCCGATCGACGTCGCCTTTGCCGGCATTGGTGAGAACGGCCACGTGGCCTTCAACGACCCGCCCGCCAATTTTGACGCCGAGGAACCGTATCTCGTGGTCGACCTCGACGAAGGTTGCCGTCGCCAACAACTCGGCGAGGGCTGGTTCCCCACCCTCGAAGCGGTGCCGCAGCGTGCCATCACGATGTCGCCACAACAGCTTCTGCGTATCAACCAAGTCATTACACTGGTCCCTGACGAACGCAAAGCCGCCGCCGCTCAACGCTGTCTCGAAGGCCCGATTTCTCCGGACGCCCCGGCCTCGATCCTGCGCCGCCACCCGGGCAATCACTTCTACTTTGATGAAGGCGGCGCGTCACGCCTCAGTCCGGCTTATCGGGCTGCCCACGTCGTGGCGGGAAGCGACTCATGATCCAGTCGCTCCCGGGTTTGTTCGATCTGCAGGTCAACGGCTTTGCCGGCGTTGACTACAATCGCGCCGACATCTCCGCGGAGGATCTGCACGCTTCCTTCGTCGCGATGCGGGCCACCGGAGTGACCCGCTGCCTGCCGACGCTCATCACCTCGTCCTTTGATCACTTCGCCGCCTGCGCGCGAAAGCTGGTGCGATGCGACAGTCCGTTGATCGCCGGCCTGCACATGGAGGGTCCCTACTTTTCGCCGCACGACGGACCGCGCGGCGCCCACCCGCTGGCGCATGTCATCGCCCCATCAATTGAGGACTTTCAACGCCGCCAGGACGTGGCCGAAGGGCACATCCGCCTGGTCACCCTCGCGCCCGAAACCGACGGGGCGTTGCCGCTCATCGAGTATCTGGTCGAACACCAGGTGCTGGTCGCCATCGGTCATTCCGCCGCCGATGCCGCGTGTATCCACGACGCGGTGACGGCAGGCGCCCGACTCTCCACCCATCTGGGCAACGGTTGCCACGGCACGATGGACCGGCATCGCAACGTGCTCTGGCCGCAGCTCGCCGACGACCGACTGACCGCCAGTCTCATTGCCGATGGATTCCACCTCCCCGACGACGTGTTGCGCGCCATGCTCAAAGCCAAGGGCGTCGAGCGTTCGATCTTGGTGACCGACGCCATGTGCGGCGCCGCCGCCCCACCCGGCTCCTATACCTTGGGTGACATCGTAGCCGAGGTGGATGCCAACGGGCGCGTCTCCCAACCGCCCGCCGGCAATCTCGCCGGTTCGGCCCTCACCATGGATCGCGCCGTCACCCACGCCATGCGCGTGGGTGGACTCTCCTTGGCCGATGCCTGGGCCTGTGGTTCGACCCGCCCCGCCGCACTCCTGCAAATGCCCGCCCCTCCGCCCATCGACGTGGAGTGGGAGGAATCGTCCCACCAACTCACCATCCTGCCGCCCACCACCTGATCCCTCCTTGCTGCCCATGTCCCGTCTCAAGATCCCCGGCCTGCGCTGGTATATCGTCATCATGCTCTGCCTCGCATCGGAGCTCAACTACCTCGACCGGCAGACGCTCTCCGTGCTGGCGCAGACCATCCAGGATGAGCTCGGCATTACCGACATCGACTACGCCAACATCACCTCGGCCTTCCTGCTCAGCTACACCGTGATGTATGCGGTCTGCGGCCGGTTGGTGGATGTGCTCGGGAGCCGTTGGTCCTTCCTCATTTTTGTCTCGGGCTGGTCGGTCGCCAACATGCTGCACGCGTTCGCTCGCACCGCGGCGCAGTTCTCCGTGTGCCGCTTCCTCTTGGGCGCGGCCGAGCCGGCGAGTTTTCCGGCCGGCATTCGGGCCGTGACCGAGTGGTTTCCGCTTAAAGAGCGCGCCATGGCCGTGGGTATTTTCAACGCCGGCACGGCGGTCGGGGCGGGTCTGGCGGCACCGCTTGTCTCGTGGATCGCGCTGACCTGGGGCTGGCGCTACGCCTTCATCGTCGGCGGTGTTCTCGGTCTGATTTGGGTGGCGGTCTGGGCCGTCGTTTTCCGCCTGCCCCGGCAACATCAGTGGCTCAAGGCGGCCGAGCTGGCGCACATCGAGTCCGACAACGACAGCCGTTCCGACGAGCCGAAGAAACCAGCCATCCCCATCCGCACCCTGCTCTCCGACCGGCGCGTGTGGGGCTGTATCGCGGCGCGCATGCTGACCGACCCGATCTCCTACTTCTTCATCTTTTGGACGCCCAAGTTCCTGCAACAGGAGCGCGGCTTCGACCTCGCGAGCGTCGGCAAATACGGCTGGATCCCCTTCGTGGCCCTCGCCCTGGGTAACCTGACGGGCGGTGGTTTCCCGGGCTGGTTGATCCGGCGCGGTTGGACGCTGAACAAGGCCCGCAAAACGACCATGTTCATCGCCTCCTGCACCATGCCGGTCGCGTTGCTGTCGATCATAACGCTCCCGTCAGCCGCTGCGGCCGTGGGCATGATCAGTGTGGCGATGTTCGCGCACGCGGCCTGGGCCAACATGACCTTGCCGGCGGAGGTGTTTCCGAAACACGTGGTGGGCTCGGTGACGGGCTTTGCCGGCGCTTTTGGCGGTATCGCCGGTATCGTGACGCAACAGGCGATCGGCTGGACGGTGGAAAACGTGTCCTTCACGCCGGTGTTTGTCGCCAGCGGGGTCATGCACCTGTCGGCCCTCGCGTTGGTGAGCTGGTTGGTCGGCAACCTCGGCGAGGTCAGCACCCCGGGTCAGCCGCGCACGGGGCAGATCTCGGCCTGAGATCGAGATACAAAAAAAGGGCGGACGCCACGCGTCCGCCCCGGGGAAAGTTGCTGAAGAGTGTCGAACCGGTGGCTCAGAGCTCGAAGCCGTGCGGGATGGTGACGCCCTTGGGCACCACCAATACACCGTCGCGAATCACCACGCCGTGCTGGTAAACGCCGTCCTGCTTGCCTTCCGGCGAGAGGACCACGCGGTCACCGATGCGGGTATTCTTGTCGATGATGGAGCCCTTGATGCGGCAATCGTGCCCCAACCCCAGATGCGGGATGCTGGCAGCCTCGTTGCGCTTGGCGTCCTCGGCTGTCTCGTAGCTGTCGGAGCCCATCATCACGACCTCTTCCAACTGGCAGCCGGAGCGCACGAAGGAGCGCGGGCTGAACACGGAGCGCCGGATCGAGCAGCTCTCGATGATGCAACCGTCGCCGATCACCACGTTGTGGAAGGTGCACTCATTGACCTTGGACGGCGGCAGGGCGCGGTTGTGGGTGTAGATCGGCGCATCCTCGTCGAAGAAGTCGAAAGGCGGCAGCGGATCGGTGATGGCGAGGTTGGTCTCGAAAAAGGCCTGCACCGTTCCGATGTCCTCCCAATAGCCCTCGAAGGCGTAGGCGTTGAGCTGCTTCTCGCCGAGGAGGCTCGGGATGACCTCTTTGCCAAAGTCGGTCATGTCGTTGGCAAGGGCTTCATCGAGCGCCTTGCGGTTGAAAACATAGATACCCATCGAAGCCAGGCAGCGCTTCTCGGTCGGGTTGGCGTTACCGAGCTTCTTTTCGAGCTCCTCGCCCATCGCGAGGCTGTCGATGACAGCGGGGTCCTTCGGCTTTTCGGCGAACTTCTGGATCTTCAGGTCGTCGTCGACGCCCATGAGGCCCAGACCCTCGATCTTGGAGACCGGGATTGGCATGGCGGCGATGGTCACCTCGGCGCCGGTCTTGGCGTGCTCCTCGATGATCTTTGAGAAGTCCATGCGGTAGAGCTGGTCGCCCGAGAGGATGAGCACGTAGTCGTGTTCCTCGTTGCGCAGATGCTGCAGGTTGCGTCGCACCGCGTCGGCCGTGCCCTGATACCAGTCGTTGGTCTTTTCGGTCTGCTCGGCCGAGAGGATATCCACAAAACCACCGCCGAACGGATCGAAGTGGTAGGTATTCTGAATGTGGCGGTGCAGCGACGCGGTGTGAAACTGCGTCAGAATAAAGATGCGGTTGATGCCCGAGTTGATGCAGTTGCTGATCGGGATATCGACCAAGCGGTATTTGCCGGCCAGAGGCACGGCAGGCTTGCACCTTTCGGTGGTGAGGGGATGGAGGCGGGTGCCGCGGCCGCCGCCCATGACGACTGCGACCACTTTCTTACTAGAGCTCATGCTTTTCGGAGGGAGGGAGGGGTTCAAATGCCTTGCTCCAGCTTTGGCGCGACGCGTAGTTTCGCCAGCCTAATTAGGTTAAAATTATGTGTGGAATCGTAGGTTACGTAGGAAAGTCCAAGGCCGCTCCCATCATTCTCGATGGGCTCAAGCGGCTGGAATATCGTGGCTACGATTCGGCGGGCGTCGCGGTGCTGGGACAAGACGGCTTCAAGCTGGCCAAACAGACCGGACGCGTCGAGGGCCTGATTCAAAAAGCGGCCCCCTCCACTCTGCCCGGCTCCTGCGGCATCGGCCACACCCGCTGGGCCACCCACGGCGGCGTGACCAACGAGAACGCCCACCCGCACCTCTCCTCCGACGGCAAGATCGCCCTCATCCACAACGGTGTGATCGAGAACTACGCCGCCATTAAGAAATTCCTCCTCAGCAAGGGTTACACCTTCGCGTCCGAGACCGACACCGAGGTGCTCACCAACCTCATCGCCTACCACTACGAGAAGGAAGGCGATCCGGCCGACGGCGGCTCCCGCCTGCTCGAGAGCGTGCGCAAGACCCTCTTCCACGTCGAGGGCACCTACGGCATCTGCGTGCTCTGCAGTGATTGCCCCCGCGAACTCGTCGCCGCCCGCAAGGGTTCCCCGCTCATCCTCGGCGTCGGCCAGGATGAGCTCGTCGTCGCTTCCGACGTCGCCGCCCTCGTGAGCCGCACCCAGAACGTTGTCTACCTCAAGGACGGCGAGCTGGTCGGCATCCGCGACAACGCTTTCGAGATCTCCACCATCAACGATACCGACGTCTCGCCGGTCATCGACAAGGTCACCTGGCAGGTGCAGGACGCCGAGCTCGGCGACTACGCCCACTTCATGGAGAAGGAGATTTTCGAACAGCCTCAGGCCCTCGAAAACGCCATGCGCGGCCGTTTCGCCGAGGATGGCTCCACCGCCAACTTCGGCGGCCTCAACCTTTCCGCCAACGAACTGCGCGCCACCTCGCGCCTCATGTTCTGCGCCTGCGGCACCGCCATGTTCGCCGGCCTCGTCACCGAGCACCTCGTGGAGCGTTTCGCCCGCATTCCGGTCGAGTGCGACCACGCCTCGGAGTTCCGCTACCGCAACACCCCGCTGTTCTCCAACACCCTCTTTTTCGTCATCAGCCAATCCGGCGAGACCATCGACACCCTCGCCGCCATGCGTGAAGCCCAACGCAAGGGCTTCAAGGTGCTCGCGATCAACAACGTCGTCGGCTCCACCATCGCCCGCGAAGCCGATGGTGGTATCTACCAACACGCCGGCCCCGAGATCGGCGTCGCCTCCACCAAGGCCTTCACCTCGCAACTCATGATCGGCGCCATGCTCGCGCTCTACCTCGGCCGCATCCGGGACATGAGCTTCCGCGACGGTGTGGAGATCGTGAAGGCCCTCAAAGCCGCCCCCGACCTCGTGCGCGAGGCCCTGCAACAGGCCGATCACATCAAGCAGATCGCCCAACGCTACGCCCAGGTCAGCGACATGCTCTTCCTCGGTCGACTGGAGCTCTTCCCCATCGCCGCCGAAGGCGCGCTGAAGTTGAAGGAGATCTCCTACATCCACGCCGAGGCTTACCCCGCCGCCGAGATGAAGCACGGCCCCATCGCCCTCATCAACGCCGACTGCCCCTCCGTCTTCCTCGTCCCCAACAACGAGCTCTTCAACAAGGTCGTCTCCTCCATGCAGGAGATCAAAGCCCGCGGCGGCCCCATCATCGCCATCACGACCGACGACGCCGACCTGCCCGAGGGGCTGGCCGACGACGTCATCACGATTCCCGCCTGCCACGAGGCGGTGTTGCCCATTGTCGCCACGATTCCCCTCCAGCTCTTCAGCTACTACGTGGCGGTCGAGCGAGGCTGCGACGTGGACAAACCCCGCAACCTCGCCAAGTCGGTCACGGTTGAGTGACCGGCTCCGGCGTCGCCGCGACCGCGGCCAGCTGCTGCCGACGCCGATGCCAGAGCACAAACCCAAAGGCCCCCGCCGCCGCCCACGCCGCGTAGGTGCCGGGCTCCGGCACCGCTGAGAGCGGCACCGCGGCGAGACGACCGTCGATCGCGAAATGGCTGCCGACTTTGCCGTTGTAGGAATAGGCCCCCGTCACCGCCGCCTGCACCGAATCGATGATGACCTGAATGCCGCCGCCGGCGTTGCTCACGTCGTTCACAAACGCGTCGGCGATGGTGTATTCCGGCATACCGTTCACGCCCGCGCTGATTCTCACGCCTGACACCGTGTGATAGGCTTGGATGATGTCATCGCCTCCGGCTGAGGTGCTGCCGTAGTCGATCCGCATATACAGATCGGCGTAACCCACATCGATGGCCCGAATACCGTTGATTGCGATGTAGTAAAAAACGTCGGTCGGGTTCGCCGCGTAGAAACGATCCTCCACCGAGCTGCCCGTCCACGCCTCGTATTCGTGGTCGACGCCCAGGACGCCGGCCGGGATCACCAACGCGCCGGTGCTGGAGTTGAGACCGTTGCGCCCCTGCCCAAGATTCCAGCTGTTCTCAAAGTTACTCGAGTTGGGCCCGAAATGGATCGTCACGTCGCTCAGCGTGTAGCCCTGCGTCCCGAGCATCAGTTGAAACGACGTGAAGCCGCTCGCGCCGTCCGCCTGCGAAGCGAAGGTCGAGCCGTCGGGATCGGGGCCGTAGGGGCGACCCGCGACGAAGTGATAAGCCGTGCCGGAGGGCGCGTTGTCACTGATCAAGGTGTGACCGGTGGTCGCCGCGTCGGGCCCTTGGTAACCGGATACACCGTTGGTCGCCGCGGAACCGACAAACGAGATTTCGTTATCAAACACGCCAGTGGGCATATCGAACTGCGCCGATGTGATGCCCACGCCCAGGGTCGCCAGGCCGGTGAGGTGGAGGAAGCAGGAGGAAAGCGTTTTCATGGAACGCGGCCAGCCTAGCGCAAACGCATGGCCTCGCGCGTCACGTGATCGGGTTAGACGGCCCTCACCCGATCGGGTGAGTCCGTTTTGCACTAGGACGTTGCGCTGCCTCCCTCATCGCACACAACGATGCACCAGCAATGCCTCCCGACGCCGACGACGTTACCCCCGCCGCTTCCTCTGCTCCCGCCCCGCTTCGCGCCATCGTGGTCGAGGACGAGGCGATGATTCGGCAGATGGTCGGCATGGCGATCTCCCGCCAGGCGCAGTTTCAACTCGTCGGTGAAGCCGCCACCGCCGCCGAGGCCCGCCGCCTCTTTCAGCAACACGAACCGGCCGTGATGATTTGCGACGTCGGCCTGCCCGACCAGTCCGGCCTAGATCTCGCTCGCGACCTGCTCCAAGCCCACCCCGGCCTGCGTATCTTGGCGGTGACCGCCCGCCGCGATGGCGCCGCCGTGCGCGCCGCGCTCGACTCCGGCATCCTCGGCTTCGTCTCCAAGGGCGAACCTTACGACATCCTCGTCACCGCCTTGGAACAGATCGCCGCCGGGCTGCCCTTTTATTCGCCCGAAGCCCTCGCCCTGCTCCGCGGCGGACTCAGCACCGATGCCGAAGCCGTCGGCCTGCTCACCGCCCGCGAAAAGGAAGTCGTCGCCGAGTCGGCCCGCGGCTTCACCGTCAAAGAGATTTCCCACCGCCTCGGCATTTCAGAAAACACGGTCAAAACGCACCGTAAAAACGTCCTGCAAAAACTCGATCTGCACGACGTCGTGTCGCTCACCCACTTCGCCGTGCGCCACGGTTTGGTGAGCGTCTGAGTCAGCTCGCCTCGCCCGGCGCCGCAGCCGCCCGCTGCGGAAACCGCACGCTGAACCACGCGCCGCCCAGCGGATGCGTCGAGGTCTCATATCGCAGCTCCGCGCCCATCGCCGCCGCCAAACCGTGCGCGATCGCCAAACCCAAACCGTGGCTGCCCTCGCCCGCCGTCGGCTTGTTGCCCACCTGCGCGAAGCGCGCGAACAACCGCTCCCGCGCCTCCGGCGGAATCCCTGGCCCGCTGTCGATGACATCCACCATGACCGCCGTATCCGTGCCGCAACCACGCACCTCGATGCGCCCCCCGACCGGGGTAAACTTCACCGCATTGGACACCAGGTTGTCCAAGACCTGCTCCGTGAGCCGTGCGTCGCTCCGCACCACCTCGCTGAGCGAACTCTCGTCGCCGACCACCTCCAGCTGGAGGTCTTTGCCGCGCGCCGCCGCCGCGTATTGCGCCACGACCTTCCGAGCCACCTCGCCAGGCGCCACGTCCTGCCACTCGGGTTGCACCGCTCCGCTCTCAATGCGGTCGAGATCCAAGAGCCGATCTGTCGTCGCCACCAGCCTCCCCGCCACCTCATCGATCATGGTCGACAGCCGCCGCGCCTCCGGGATCTCAGTGGCGTCCTCGCGCAACAATCCGGCCATCCATCGCACATTGCCCAACGGACCGCGCAGGTCGTGCGCCACGATCCGTAAAAACTGATCCTTCTGCTCTCCCAGCGCCCGCAGGCGCGCGTGCGCCTCCCTCGCTTCCCGCGTCGCCTGCCGCTGTCGCCGCCACGCCCAGCCCAACCCCATCACAAACACCACCAACCCAGTCGCGCCCACCACCATCGCCTGCCGCTCAAACCGCGCCTGCGCCAGCTCCTGCGCCGCCCGCTCATTGGCCGTGCGAAGCCGCGTCACCTCCAGTTCGCGTTGCTGGGTGTCATGACGGATCTCCAACAACTCCACCCGACGCCGCGACGCATCACCCACGATTTGCTCGCGCAAGGCCGCATGCTCGCGCAGCGCCGCCAAGGCGTCTTCCCAGCGCCCCATCGCCTCCAACGCCCGCGCCCGGCCGTCCCATTGCTCCGCCAACAGCAGCGGCCCGCCCACCTGCTCCGCTCGCTCCCGCGCCCGCTCAAAATACTCCAGCGCCAGCTCCGGCTCCCCCGCCGCCAGCGCGATCTCGCCGAGTTGATTGGCCACATCGGCTTCGCCCCACGGCTCCGCGATCTCCACGTAAATCGCCAGACCGGCCGCCGCGTGCAGCTCCGCCAAGTCCAGATTGCCCGCCAGTCGCTCCAGCTTGCCCAGTTCACCGAGCGTCGACGCTTCGCCCGGCCGGTCCCCGATCGCCCGCCGCATCTCCAGCGAACGTTGCAAAGCCTCCCGCCCTTCATCGAGCCGCCCCAAATCCACCAGCGACGCGCCGACGTTGTTGTAGCTGATCGCGATCTCCCGCACATCGCCCGTCGTCTCCCGCAGCGCCAGCGCCTCGCGGTGATAACTCAGCGCCGCCTCCTCGCGGTTCATCTGTTCGTGCACCGCCCCGATGTTGTTAAGCGTCGACGCCACTTCCAGCGGCGCACTCCCGATCGCCCGATCGATCTCCAACGCCCGCTGATAATACTCCAGCGCCCCCGCAAAATCGCCCTCGGAGTCGAGCAGGATGCCGAGATTCGACAACGACGCCGCCACCCCGGCCTGATCCCCCGCCGCCTCGCGCAGTCGCATCGCCTGCAGCCAGTGTTCCCACACCGTCGCCAAATCCCCGCGCCGCCAAAACACCCCGCCGAGCGCGTTCAGCCCGTCGGCTTGCAGACGCGGTTCCTCCAACCGTTCACCCAACGCCGCCGCCTCCCGCGCCCGCGCCTCGGCCAACGCGTATTCGGACTGCACCCGATATTCCCAACTCAACTCCACCGCCAAATTGCCCCGCAACTTGCCCTCCACGCCAGTCTCCGCCAACCGCTCCCGCCACGCCTCCGCCTCCCGCACGATCTGCGCGCGCTCCACCGTGGCTTCTCCGTCCCGCAACGCCTCCAGCCATCGCCGCGCCTCCGCTTCCGCCTCCTGCGCCCAACCGCCGACCACTCCGCCCGCCCACATCAGGCCCCAAGCCATCACAGTCATTGTGAACCGACTTCTCATCCGGCCCGCAACTCAGCGCCTCCGCTCCAACTTGGCAACGACCCGCCGCCGTCAATTTCGGGTTGCGCCCCGGCCTTCCTGCCGGACCCAATAACCCTTCGCTCCGCCCGCCTTCGCTCCCATGCACATCCTACCTTCCCGCGAAACCTTTGCTCAACGCTCCCAGCAGGGAAACCTCGTCCCGGTGTATGCGGACCTGATGGCCGACCTCGAGACCCCCGTCTCCGCCTACGCGAAGCTCAAGCAGGCCGGCCCCTCCTTCCTCCTCGAATCCGTCGAAGGCGGCGAACACCTTTCGCGCTACAGCTTCATCGGCATCCGTCCCCGCAAGATTTTTGCCTGCGGCCCGGAGACCACCTCGATCCGCCACGCCGACGGTTCCAGCGAAACCATCGCCACCCCGGCCGACCCGCTCACCCTCATTGAGCAGGAAATGGCTGGCGTCACGCCGGTGTCCTCGCCCGACCTACCCCGCTTCACCGGCGGTGCCGTGGGGTTCGTGGGCTACGAATACATCACCCGCATCGAACCGACCGTGCCCGCCGCCCCGGTCGATGAGCACAAGCTGCCGCTCATCTACTTCATGCTGGTCGACTCCACCGCCATCTTCGACCGCGCCAAACAAACCCTGCGTCTCTGCGTCAACGCCCACATCGGCGACGATCCCGACGCCGCCTACGATCAGGCCGTCGCCGAGCTCAACGAACTCGCCGCCCTGCTCGCCGCCCCCACCCCCATCGCCCCGGCTTCGCTCAGCCGCATCGATCAGGTCGGTGTTCCCGCCGGCAACTTCACCCAGGAGCGCTTCGAAGCCGTCGTCGACGAGTGCAAGGAGTTCATCCGCTCCGGCGACATCATCCAAGTGGTGCCGTCCCAACGCTTCTCCCAGCCTTTCCAACGCAGCCCGCTCGATCTCTACCGCGCCCTCCGCACGGTCAATCCGTCGCCCTACATGTTCATCCTCGATACGGTCGACTACGCCATAGTCGGCGCGTCGCCCGAGGTGCACGTGCGTCTCACCGGCGACCGCGTCGAGATTCGGCCCATCGCCGGCACCCGCAAACGTGGCGCCACCGACGAAGAGGACGTCGCCCTCGAGAAGGACTTGCTGGCCGACGAGAAGGAACGCGCCGAGCACCTCATGTTGGTGGACCTCGCCCGCAACGACATCGGCCGTGTCTGCTCCTACGGCAGCGTGCACGTGCCGGAGATGATGGTCATCGAGCGCTACTCCCACGTCATGCACATCGTTTCGCAGGTGGAGGGCCACATCGCGCCCGACAAGTCCGCCTACGACCTCATGCGCGCCACCTTCCCCGCCGGCACCGTCTCCGGTGCCCCCAAGATCCGCGCCATGCAGATCATCGCCGACAAGGAACCCGTGCAACGTGGCTTCTACGCCGGCGCCCTCGGTTACTTCGGCTACGACGGCAATCTCGACTCCTGCATCATGCTGCGCACCTCCCTCATCAAGGACGGGCAGATTCACATCCAGGCCGGCGCCGGCGTCGTCGCCGACAGCGTGCCCGAATCGGAGTTTTTCGAGACCATCAACAAGGCCTCCGCCCTCTTCAAAGCCGTCCGCCTCGCGGAGAAGCTTTAAACCGCACCGGCGACTCGCGCCGGATGCAAAAACGGCCGATTTAGCGGTGGCGTCAGGCCGCCGTGCCGCCCTCTCCATGCCCCGCCCAACCGGTGCCCGATTGCCCCGTTTGGAAGCACCGGTTTGACCCATTTAGGGGTCACCCAAACCGGCTCATTAGCGAACTTCAACGCGAGCTAAACCCTTATGCCACTGGCTTATATCGGCGGATTTCAGCGGCACGACTTGCGGATAGTTGACTACTTGGCTAGTAATCGCGGAACCAAACGAGATCACAGCAGTCGGAGCTCTCGAACACCGGAATAAACCAGCTGTTCCTTCGCTCTCACTGCGGAACCTCCGAACCACTTATTATGGCCTCTACCATCACTCACGCTCGCACCGATCGCGCCTCCCTGTCCTCCATCGAAGCAGCCCCGGTAGTAAACGCAAATACGCCGCCCTCTTTCCTCGAGCGCCCCGAGCCTGCTCCCGCCGAAAAGCCGACCCCGTCCGACCGCAGCCACCTGCAGCTCTATCTGCAGGAAATCGGCAAAACCGCCCTCCTCACGCCCAAGCAGGAGGTCGAACTCGCCAACCGCATCCGCAAAGGCGACAAAGCCGCTCGCGATCACATGATCTCGGCCAACCTCCGTCTCGTCGTAAAAATCGCGATGGACTACAAGGACTTCGGCCTCCCGCTCCTCGACCTCATTTCCGAGGGCAACATCGGCCTCGTGAAGGCCGTCGAGCGTTTCGACCCGTCCAAGGGCGGTAAGCTCTCCACCTACGCCGCCTGGTGGATCAAGCAGTCGATCAAGCGCGCTCTCGCCAACCAGTCCAAGACCATCCGCCTCCCGGTCCACTTGGTCGACAAGATCGCCAAGATGCGTCGCACCGCCCTCGCCCTCACCGAGGAACTCGGCCGCGAGCCGACCGACGAAGAGATCGCGATCGAGCTCCAGATCCCGACCAACAAAGTCGCCCACCTCAAGAGCGTCAGCGTCCGTCCGGCCTCCCTCGACGCCCCGGTCGGCGAAGACGGCGACTCCACCACCTTCGGCGAAATCGTCGGTGACGAGAGCACGCCCGACCCGCTCGAGAATCTCAAAGAGCACTCCGAGAAGAGCGACCTCCACCACATGATCGACCAGCTCGATCCCCGCGAAGCCGAGATCCTGCGCTACCGCTTCGGTCTCGATGGCTACGACGAGCTCACCCTCGAGGAAGTCGGCCAGAAGTTCAACGTGACCCGCGAGCGTATCCGCCAGCTGCAGAACATCGCCCTCTCCAAGATGCGCAAGGCCATGGCTTCCCACAACGCCCAGCGCACCCGCGAGGAGATCGAGATCGAGAACCGCCGCGTGGCCCGCGAAGAGGTCATCCGCGAGTTCATCGAAGCGCGCGCCAACTAAGACACCTTTCATTGTAGACGTCTGTCCCGGCCGGGTCGCCTCGTGCGATCCGGCCGTTTTTTGTTGGTGGTTGCCGCGCCCCCCGGCTTCGCTGCTCACTCGCTGTTCGCCTCCGCTTCCGTCCATGCCGCCTCCGTCCCGCCGCCGCCTCCCCTCTGCCACGATCTGGCTGATCCTCTGGCTGCTGCTCGGCACGGTCCACGTGACCCAAGCCATCTGGACCAGCGGTTTCGCCGACCTCCCCGCCGGCCTCGGCGACGGCCGCTTCAACGCCCTCATCCTGGAACACGGTTACCAATCCTGGCGCGGCCATTACGACTGGCTGAGCCCCGGACAGTTTTACCCGACGACCCACACCCTCGGCTGGAGCGACACCCACCTCGGCACCCAACCCTTCTACACCAGCGCCCGCCTGCTCGGACTCGGCCCCGAGCGCGCCATGCAGGCCTGGTATATTGTCTGCGCCCTGCTCAACGTGCTGCTCGCCGTGCGACTCCTCCGCACGCTCGGCCTCGATGCGCGCTGGGCGCCGCCCATCGCCGTGGGCGCCTTCGCCGGCCTCAACCAAGTCTGGCTCACCGGCACCCACCCCCAACTCCTGCCCCTCTTCCCCGCGCTCTGGGCCGCCGGCCACCTCGTGCTCTATCTCCGTGAGCGCGCCCCGTGGCGACTGCTCGCCGTCGCCGGCGGCTTCGCCTGGCAATTCGCCGCCACGCCCTACCTCGCGTTCTTCGCCGGCTTCGTGACGGCGTTGGCACTTCTCACTGCCCGCGTGAGCGGTCTGCAGCTACCGACCGCCAGCAATGCGTCCCTCCCGCGCCCCGCCTACTTCGGCCACCTCATGCTCGCCGGAGCCGGCCTGCTCGCGGGTGGTGTGAACGTATGGGTTTATTCGCAGGCCGTGCAGAGCGGGGTGGGTCGCCCAATGCACGAGTTGGTCGACCTCGCGCCCACGTGGGCATCGTGGTTTTCCGTCCCCCCCGGCCACTGGCTTTATTCAACCGGCTGGTTCGGCGGCGAAATCACCAACGGCGAACACCAACTCCTCGGTGGACTCCTCCCGTGGCTCGGCGCCCTGCTCGCCCTCGCCTTCGGGCTGCGCCGCAACGCCAGCGGCCCTCAACGCCTCGCCGCCGTGCTTGCCGCCACCGGGTTCGTCACGGTCCTCTTCTTCGTCACCTGGCCCGGCGAGCTCTCCCTGTGGCTCCTGCTCGGCGACTGGATCGAGCCCCTGCGCGCCTTCCGCGCCGCCGGTCGAATCTCGGCGTTGGTGCACGCCCTGTTTTTCTGCGCCAGCGGACTGCTCCTGTGGTCGTGGTGGGAAAAACGCCGTCGGCTCGTGCCGCTGCTCCTCCTCGCCGCCCTCTTGGTGGAAACCACCGCCGTGCAACAACCGCACTACAGCGTGGCCGACGCTCAAGCCCGCCGTCATGCCATCGTCCGCGCGTGGCAGCAGGCCGGCGACCGCCCGGTGCTCGCCTGGGCTCCCGGCTTCACCAACCAGGACATGGCCGTGCAAAACCTCGACGCGTGGGCCGCTGCCCTATCGCTCCATCGTGTCACCCTGAATGGTTACTCCGGCGGCGCCCCAGCCACCCACCAGTTCTTCATCTGGAACCAATACGATCACGCCGCCCGCGCGCTCCTGCGCGACCAAGGCATCGACCCCGGCACCGTCTCCATCGTCAGCACCTTAGCCGATCCAGACATCGCCGCCACCGGCTACACGTTCTACGCCGAACGCCCACTGCAGCGCCTGGAAGCCTTCGACCTGCAGCCCGTCGCCTGGGACCTGACCGTGCCCCCCGAACGCTTCGAATTCGAAGAGACGGTATTCTACCAATTCACGCCGCGCGCCGAGGTTACTTTCCGCCTGCCGAATGACGTCACCGCCCTGCGCTACCGCACCGGCGCGCGCATTGGCTCCTGGAACAACGGCGGCCAATCCGACGGCTACACCCTGCGTTGGACGATCCAAGACGCCGCCGGCAACGAACTCGGCGGCAGCGAAGAGTTTTTTAACCCGCGGGACGATCCCTCCGTGCGCGGATTTATGGATCGCGAACTCCCCCTCCCCTCCGGCACCAATCGCCGCCTCATCCTCGAAGCCGGCCCCGGCCCCAGCGGCCTCACCAACTGGGACTGGCCCCTCATCGGCCACCTCCGCGCCGTGCGCTAACGGTTTGCCGGACACCTCAACCTGCGCTCACAAAGCCCAACGTCCACAACGCTGTTCTTCGCTGCGGGGCACTCATCGCTTTGCATTCACGCCCCGCTCGAACGCAAGCTTCAGCGCCTCGAACCACTCTTCTGATTCGATTATAAACCCAAACTTGCAAGGGACAGCGTTGTTCTCTGGCTCCGCCGACGGAACGTCCTGTTTCTTCATGAACGGCCGAAAACGTAGGGAGTGAAAACGAGCACACCGATGGTCGCCGCCCCGATGGCAGCGGCCAGCACCGAAAATGCGGCGACATCCTTCGCGTGCTTGATGCGCTCGCGCCATTCCAAGCTCACTTCATCAGCCAGGAATTCGAGGGCGGTATTCATCGCCTCGGAAAGCCAGACGATGGAAATCGAGCAAACAATCAGCGCCCACTCCAGTGTCGTGAGTTTACACCAGAATCCGGCAAGGACGACCACGAGGCTGGCAACCGCGTGAAACTTCGCATGGGGCTGGGTCGTGACGAGCACGCGAGCTCCCCGAAATGCGTGCCTAAAGGCTTCAACTCGCGCTTTCATTCTGACGGCCACCTATCGGCATAAGAGTGCCCGGAGTCAAAGCCCCAAACCGCTGCAAGCCTACGGGGTCTCTGGCTCCGTGGCGAAAGATCAACACGGATGATCCGTTGCCGCTGGGCTTAGCGAATCTTCGCGGTGATTAAAACCCCGCCCCCGGCCTAGCGCGAGCGAGCTCGCGGCCTACACCGAGAGGCACGTGAAACAACGCGGCCCGGAGGTCCGCGTCCACCTCTCCCTGCTTTGCGACCTTTGCGTCCTTTGCCGTCTTTGCGTTAAAACGCACCTGCCTCTCGGTCAGTTTGCCGGGTTCCCCTGCCCCTCCGCTTCCGTCCTTCCCTTCGTTCCCTTCTGTAAATCCTCCCTCCCGCCCCGATCCTCCCGCACCGCACCACCCACCCACAAAAAAACGCCCCGCGCGAGGCGGGGCGTTTCGTGTGATTGGTTTTCGGATACGACCGATGAAGACCGGGCTTATTCCTTGCCGACCGCGTCGTCGAGGATGTCGCCGAGGTTCATCATGTCGCCGCTGCTGTCGCGGTTGAGCGCCTCGAAGCTGGCGGTCTCGGCGGCGAGTTCGTCCTCCGAGTAGTTGGCCGCCTTGATCGAGAGGCCGAGACGACGCTCGTCGCGGTCGATCTTGATGACGCGGGCGGTGACTTCGTCGCCGGCCTTGAGCACGTCCTTCACCTTCTCGACGCGCTCCTCGCTGATCTGCGAGATGTGCACGAGACCGTCGATGCCATCCTTGAGCTCGATGAACGCGCCGAAGGAGGTCAGCTTGGTGACGGTGCCGTTGACGACGTCGCCGATCTTGAAGTGGCTGTCGATATCGGACCACGGATCGTCGGCGAGCTGCTTCATGCCGAGGCTGATGCGCTGCGACTGAGCGTCGACGTCGAGGACGATGGCGTCCACTTCGTCGCCCTTCTTGAGGACTTCGGACGGGTGGTTGACCTTGCGGGTCCAGGACATGTCGGAGACGTGCACCATACCGTCGATACCTTCCTCGAGTTCGATGAAGGCGCCGTAGGTGGTCATGTTGCGCACCTTGCCGTGGACGCGGGCGCCCACCGGGTAGTTGTGGCGGACCATATCCCACGGGTTCGGCTCGAGCTGACGGAGGCCCAGGGAGATCTTCTGCTCGTCCTTCTGGATGCCCAGAACAACGGCTTCGAGTTCCTGACCGACCTTGAGGAGCTCGGACGGCTTGGAGATACGCTTGGTCCAGGACATCTCGGTGATGTGCACGAGACCCTCGACGCCCGGCTCGATCTCGATGAACGCGCCGTAAGGAACGAGGTTGACGACCTTGCCGTGGATCTTGGAGCCGACCGGGAACTTCTTGTCGATCTCGTCCCAGGGGTTGTTGGTGGTCTGCTTGAGGCCGAGGGAGACACGCTCCTTCTCACGGTTGACCTCGATGATCATGACCTCGATCTCCTCACCCTGACGGAGCATTTCGCTCGGGTGAGAGATGCGGCCCCAGCTCATGTCGGTGATGTGCAGCAGGCCGTCCATGCCGTCGAGGTCGATGAACGCACCGAAGTCGGTGATGTTCTTGACCACGCCCTTGCGGACCTGACCCGGCTCGATCGACTCGAGGAGCTCGCGGCGCTTGTTGGCGCGCTGCTCTTCGATGAGCTCGCGGCGGGAGAGCACGATGTTCTTCCGCTCGAGGTTGATCTTGAGGACCTTGAAATCGTAGGTCTGGCCCACGTATTGGTCCAAATTCTTCGGCGGCTGCACGTCGATGTGCGAAGCCGGCAGGAAGGCGTCGACGCCGATCGAAACGATCAGGCCGCCCTTGACCTTGGAGCGGACGCGGCCGGAAGCCACGGTGCCCTCGGGGAACTTGGTGAGGATGTTCTCCCAGTTCTTCTTCTGCTGGGCCTTGTCGTAGGAGACGATCGGGTTGCCCTCCTTGTCCTCGACTTTTTCAACCAGCACTTCGATCGGGGAGCCGACCTGAAGGTCGCCGAGGTCGATGAACTCGTGCGCCGGGATGACGCCCTCGGACTTGCCGCCGATATCAACGATGACCTCGTTCTGGCGGATTTCGGTGATGATACCCTCGACGATCGAACCCTCGGTATTGAGGCTGAAATTCGACTCCGCGAGGAGTTCTTCCATGATGGAACTCATTGTATGTAACGAACTTCCTCGACTTGCTCCACGGTCTCGGTCGCCCGGGTGCCCCGTCGAAACGGAGCGTGGGTTGATGGTTTACACTGACAAAAAAACGACCGGTGGGAGCACCGCGACAGGACACCGATCGATCAAAGGAACAGTCGCGAACGGTCAGAATCGCCAAATTTTTCGCCCCAGCGCAAGCGGTAAATCACGCTCCTGCAGGCGGCTGCACCACCCGGCTGCCGGTCCGCGCCGCCCCCGCCCTACCGCCTCGGAGTGAGGGCAGATCACCCGCACGGGTGAGGCGGCGACGAACGTTCGCTTGCTAAACTGGCCGGCATGACCTTCGCCCTGCCCCCGCGTCCACTGCGCGGTCTCCTGCTGCTCCTCGGCCTCGCCACCGCCGTGCTGACCGCATCCGCCCAGATCGTGCGCTACCATGTTCACGATATGGCCTTTGACGATGGGGCGGCGGTGACCGGCTTCATCGACTTCGATCTCGATCTCGAACAGGTCGACGACATGGAGCTCTATTTTTGGGAGCCGACCAATCCTCCCGATCCGGTGGATGTCGTGTGGCCAGGCGTGGAATCGGTGACCGCACCTTACTACTACGATTTTGAGCCCAACGAACCGTATCTCAGTCTGCATACCGAAGCCAACATCGACTTCCAATCCGGGACGCTGCTGCAGCTGGGTTCCACCGCGAACTACTTCAATCTGCAACTGGAGGCATCCATGCTGGATGCCCCCCTCGTCATCGCTGCAGCCATCACCGACGGCGTGCTGCAGGGCAGCTACGAAACGGCCAGTCTGCCGTTCAGCTTCTGGAATATCGGCTACTCGGGTTACGTCCATTTTGAACGCAGCCTCACTTCGGGTTACCTGTCGCAGACCGCGCCGTTGTCGGCCGTGCCCGAACCGGCGCACTACTCTCTGGCGCTCGGGGTCGGCTGCTTTGGCTACCTCGCGTGGCGACGACGACGTCAGCAACCCACGTCCGCGACCGAACCTCAGCGTCCTGCCCCGACTGAGCCGGGGGACGGTTGACTCGGCGGCAACCAGCTGCCTTCGCCCAACTTCGCTTCCAAGGCCTCGAAGATGCTGTCGTAGCGGCCGTGTTGCGCGTGCGACTCACGAGTCGCGCCCGCCTTGAAGTTGCCCTCGAAGGCTTCCCGCACCTTGAGCTCCACGCTGCTCTCGGTTTCGCCGACTTCCTGGAGACGGGCCGAGATAAAGAACTGCCGCGAGGAGCCGGGATCATCGCCTTCCAGTAGGTGGCTGTAAGCCTCGATCACACCTTGGGCGGGCTGGGCGCGCGAGATGGTGTAGCCCATCGTTTCCAGCACATCGACGAGCGCCTCAAACACGACCGGCTTCGTCCGAGCGTAGAAATTGGACTGCGACTGCACGGCGGGCAGCTGCAGCGAGGCGGCCTTTTCCTCAATGGTGGCGCAGCCGCCGAGCAGGAGCGCGGCGACGAGGACAAAAACGGGGCGATGGGTCATGGCAGAAGTCCGACCACTCAGGCCGGCTGTTGTTGCGAAAGACAATGCAAAGTGCCCAAGCCCCAGATGATCTCGGCGCAATCGACCGGCACCACTTCGCGGCCGGGGAAGCATGAGGCGATGATCGCGCAGGCTTCGGCGTCGCGACGCTTTTGCCGGAAGGTCGGCACCAACACGGCGTCGTTGATGATGAGGAAATTGGCGTAACTGGCCGGCACGCGTTCGCCCTTGATCAACACCGGGCGTGGCATGGGCAGCTCGACGATGTCGATCGGCTTGCCCTGCATCGTGCGGAAGTCGCGCATGCGTTCGAGATTGGCCGCGAGCAACTTGTGATTGGGGTCGCGCTTGTTTTTTTCAACGCAGGTGATGAGGCCATCGGCGCGGAAGAAGCGCGTGATGTCGTCGATATGCCCGTCGGTATCGTCGCCCACGATGCCCTCGCCCAGCCAGAGGATGCGGCGCACGCCGAGCATGTCCTTCAGGGCGCGCTCGATCTCAGCCTTCGTCATCGTCGGGTTACGATTCGGGTGCAGCAGGCACTGCTCACTCGTGAGCAAGAGCCCCTTGCCGTTCACGTCGATGGAGCCGCCTTCCATCACCATCGACTTCTCGAAGCGACGCAGCTTCAGCGCGCGGGCGATCGACGGCGGGATCTCATTGTCCAAGTCGTAGGGCGGGTATTTGCCGCCCCAGGCATTGTGCATCCAATCGGTCAACGCGACTTCACCGGTCTCGCGGTGCTTCACGAAGATCGGGCCATGATCGCGACACCACGCGTCGTTGGTCGGGTGGTCGTAGAATTCGACTCGCGACATCACCGCATCGGCCTTCACGCAGAGCGCCTTGGCTTTCTCCTGCAGCGGCGCGGCGAGATTGATGCGCACCTTCTCGAAGCGGCTGATCGCCGCGACGTAGGCCGCGTAGTGTTTGGGGATGTTGCGCCACAGACCCGGCCAGGAGGCCTTCTTGTGGGGCCACGACAGCCACACCGCTTCCTGCGGTTCCCACTCCGCAGGCATACGGAAGCCAAGGGCCGCGGGGGTATCTTTGTTGGTTGATGCCTTCATACTTTAGGCCGCGCTAGCGGCATTCGAAACTAGCCGGGCGGTTTAGCGCCCGGGAACTGGATTCTCCGGTGGACTGGTGCGTCGCGGCGCGACGCCTGAATTCATCCCAGTAAATAACGCTCATCAAACTCGATGCCATGTCGCTCCATGAAGGTTTGGTATTCCTCGGCAAAGGTCGTGACACGATGATGTTCAGGTTGATTGCGGATATACTCTCGAACGACCGGGATCTGAGATTCGCTCACCGTGAATGCGCCATATCCGTCCTGCCAGCCAAAGTGACTCAACGCGGGAAAGTTATCGTGGATCCAACGGGACGAAGCTCCTTTGAGCAGCTGAAGCGCCTTGGACAGAGCAAGGCTCGGCGGAAGCACCAGGAGGAGGTGGATGTGGTCTGCGACCCCGCCAATCTCCAGCGCCTTCATCCCGTTTTCCCGGGCGATGCCTCCCAAGTAGGGCCAAAGCCGTTCACACACTGATTCAACCAACCAGGGCTCCCGTTTTTTGGTGCTGAACACCACGTGATACTGGAGCGAGGTGTAGGTATTGGCCATAGGGCGAACTGCGCTCAGTCGTCGCGACGCGACGATGCTTCGAGGTGTCCAACTACCCGGCGATGAATCGCCCGGCTACGAGCATTCGCCGCTGACGCGGCTTGGGCGGAGGCCGACGGGATGAACCGAAACCGATTCATCCTGCCCCTCAGGTGTTGTCGATGTAACGCTTCGTCAGGTCGCCGTAGGCGTCGATGCGACGGTCGCGCAGGAACGGCCAATGCGTCCGGGTGACGTCGACTTTACCCAACTCGATCGGAACGAGCAGGATCTCTTCCTTGTCGACCGAGGCCTTCTGCAGGATCTGGCCGCTGGTGCCGGCCACAAAACTCTGGCCCCAGAACTCGATGCCATCACCGCCGATCGGCGTCTCAAGACCGATGCGATTGACCGCCGCCACGTAGCAGCCGTTGGCCACCGCATGACTGCGCTGGATCGTTTCCCAGGCGCCGTGCTGGTTCTCGCCATACTCCGCCTTCTCAGACGGATGCCAGCCGATCGCCGTCGGGTAGAATAGGATCTCGGCGCCCTGCAGCGCCGTGAGGCGGGCACCTTCCGGATACCATTGGTCCCAGCACACGAGCACGCCGATGCGGCCGTATTTGGTGTCCCAGGCCCGGAAGCCCGTGTCGCCCGGCGTGAAGTAGAACTTCTCGTAGAAGAGCGGATCATCCGGAATGTGCATCTTACGGTAGATGCCCAGCAACGAACCGTCGGCGTCGATGATCACCGCGGTGTTGTGGTAGAGCCCGGAGGCGCGCTTTTCGAAGAGCGACGCGACGATCACCACACCGTGCTTCTTGGCGATCTTCTGGAAGGCCTTGGTGCTCGGACCGGGAATCGACTCGGCGAGGAGGAAGTTCTCGTGGTCCTCGCTCTGGCAGAAATATTGCGAGCGGAAGAGCTCCTGCGTGCAGATGATCTTCGCGCCCTGCTTCGCGGCTTTCTCGGCCAACGAGAGGGTTTTCTTGAGGTTGGCTTTGGGATCGCCGGTGCAGGCGTGCTGCAACAGGCCGAGGGTGACGGTCTTCATATCGGATTTGGGATGTGGGACTTTCGATTCAGCGGCGGCCTACCCGGCCTTCTCGATCAACGACTGTAGCAAATCGAAAACCGAGAAGCGCGAAATCGAAAATCAATAGACCACTTTGTTGAGCGGATACTCGACGATTCCCTCGGCGCCGAGCGCCTTGAGTTGCGGGATGATTTGGCGAGCCACCTTTTCGTCGATGACGGTTTCGAGCGCGACCCAGCCCGCGGCATTGAGCTGCGAGATGGTCGGGTTGCGCAGCGCGGGGAGCTCCTTGACGACCGCGTCGAGCGAGGCCTCGGGGAGATTCATTTTGAGACCCACCTTGCTCTCCGCCTCAAGCGCGCCTTGGAGCAGCATGGCGATCGTCTCGATCTTCTTGCGTTTCTCGGGGTTGGCCCAGCTGGCCTTGTTGGCGATGAGCTTGGTGTTGGTTTCGAGCAGGGTGTCGACGATGCGCAGCTTGTTGGCGCGCAGGGAGGAGCCGGTCTCGGTGATGTCGACGATGGCGTCGACCAGATCAGGCACCTTCACCTCGGTCGCGCCCCAGGAGAACTCGACCTTGGCGTCCACACCCTTTTCGGCGAAGTAACGCTGCACCGTGCCCATGAGCTCGGTGGCGACCCGCTTGCCGGCGAGGTCCTCGGCCTTTTGCACCGGAGAGTCCTCCGGCACGCAGAGCACCCAGCGGGACTTGAGGGTCGAAGCGCGGCTGTAGATCAGGTCGCAGACCTCCACCACGTCGCTCTCGTTTTCCCGCACCCAATCCCAACCGGTGAGACCGCAGTCGAAGAAACCAGACTCCACGTAACGGCTCACCTCCTGAGCGCGCACAAAACGGCCGTCGAGCTCCGGATCGTCGATGGACGGGCGATACGAGCGGGAACTCGTCTTAATCTTCCAGCCGGCCTTGGCGAAGAGGGCTTTGGTCGACTCCTCGAGGCTGCCCTTCGGCAGTCCGAGCATTAGCAGAGGGGTGGATGCGGACACGCCGGGAAAAGCAGACTCCCCCCACCCCACCTTCAAGCCCAATTTTGCGCTACAGTTACCCCGTCTTGGTGCACCAGCTTTGCTTTGACAGGCTGCACCCCCTGCACTTGTAAAAAATTCGCTTTTTACAACTGCCTCGCGCAACTTACCGCACCACCCTCACCTATGCGCTCCGAACCCAAGCCGCTCATCCTCGTCGTCGAAGACGAAGAGGAACTGGCCAAGCTCATCTCCGTCCACTTGGAGGAAGCGGGCATGCAGGCCCAAATCTGCGGCCGGGCCGCGCACGCGACGCGTTTCCTCAAACGCAATTTCGCGAACCTGATGCTCCTCGATATCAACCTGCCGGATCAGTCCGGTTTTGCCCTGCTCGAAGAGCTGCGGCGCGAGGACATCACCATCCCCACCATTTTCCTCACCGGCAACTCCCTCGAGACCAACAAGGTGAAAGGACTCGAGCTCGGCGGCGACGACTACATCACCAAACCCTTCGGTTACGCCGAACTCGTCGCCCGCATTCGCGCCGTGTTGCGCCGATCCGAAGCCCGGGACGATCTGAAGGTCACCAAAAACGCCCGGGTGAGCGACGAGCCGTTCGAGATTTGCGGCGGGCAGGTCCACCCGGGACGCTTGGAAATCCACTTTGCCGACCGCGTGGAAAAAATCGGCCGCAAAGAGCTGGGCATCCTCGCCTACCTCCATGAGCACGAGGGCATTGTGATCACCCGCAAGGCGCTCATCCACTCCGTCTGGGGCATCCACGCCGACGTAAAGAGCCGCTCGCTCGATCAATACATCGTGAAGGTGCGTGACCTGTTCAAACGTAACGGCAGCTCCTTGGACGCCTTCCGCACCGTGCACGGCGTCGGCTACATATTTGACCCCTCCGGCGCAGCGGATGCGGGCTGAGGTCCCCGCTCAGGTCTCAGACCTTCCGATTCCGGTTTCACCCTCGCCCCTGCCCCTGCGTCCTCCCTCACCCGTATTTGTTAACGCTTTCCTTGCGTGACTACCTCCCCCCCCATTGCCCGGCGCGGCTCGGCCGTTGCCTTGCTCGCCGTCTTCCTCCTGGCGGGGATATTGGTCCAACCAATCCGGGCACAGACCCAAGCCATCCCGGCCGCTCCCGCCGGTTTTCTCGAGACCGGCGTCCCTCCCTTCACCGTGTTGGGCCGGGAAGCCCTCGGTTTACGGGAGTTGCCGTCCGACCTGCATCAAATGCCCGATGGTCGGCTCCTCATCGTGACCCCCAGTCAGATCGCGCTCGGCGACGGAGCACGGTGGGAAGTATTTAGTCGCTCCGAACAGGACAAGGGCCTCTCCCCGCTAGCCGGAGTAATGGTCGCAAGCGACGGACGGATCTACGCCGGCATGGAGGGCGGCTTCGGTGAAGTGGTCTTCCTCCCCGATGGCCGCTGGTCCCTGCAACAACAGGCCGCCTGGCCCACGGGTTTGCCCAACCGCATTCCCGTGCCCCGCCGCTGCGTGGATGTCGACGGAACTTGGTTCTGGCACAGCGAAAGCGGCTACGTGATCCGCTGGAACCCCGGCACCGCCGCCGCAGTGGTTGCCCGGGCCAGCACCATCGAAGCCATCTTCGCCTACGACGGGCACTATTACGTGAGCGATCGTGTCGTCGGTCACCTCTACCGCATCGAGAACGATGGGACCGTGACCAACGTCGACGGCCGTTCCCAAATCACGCCCGACGACGCCATCACCTGCACCGCCCCCTTCGACGACAAACTCCTCGTCGGCACCTACGCCAAGGGGATGTTCCTCTACGACGGTGAATCCCTCACCCCCTTCGTCGAGCACAGCCTCCTGGGCGGGCGCTCCCGCGTGGTGGATCTGCACGCCCTGCCTGGCGGGCACTACGTCGCCGCGCTGGACGGTTTCGGTCTCGTGCACTTCGACCGCAACGGCCGCGTGCGCGGCGTCTTTGATCGATCCCGCGACCCTCGCATCGCCCGCATTCGCCATATCGTGCCCACCCCATCCGGCACCTTTTGGGCCCTGCTTTCCCAAGGCATCGCCCAGGTCACCCTGCCATCGAGCTACACCAGCTTCGAGTCGCTGCTGCCCGCCGGAGCGACCTCGATCTCCCTCCATCGCCTCGATCACAAGCTCTGGCTGCTGGCCGACGGCAAAGTCCTGCGCGGAGACTATTCCCCTGAAAATCGTCTGCGCGGTTTTACCGAAACCGCCGCCGAACTCGGCTTCAGTTTTTCCCTCACGACCATCACCGGCGAGGTGGTGATCGGCACCGACAACGGGATCTACGCCCTCCGCGAGGGCACCTGGCAACTCGTCGAAGCCTCCATCATCAATTTCCGCATCGTCAACGGGCCATCGCGCAACGGTCGCTGGCTCTACACTGCCGACCGCGAAATCGGTTGGATCCGCCGCATGGCCGACGGCTCCTACACCTTTGAACGACAGGCCGTGCCCGATTTCCTCAGCTCGTTCGACTCGCTAGTCGACGCCGACGGCGTTGCCTGGCTGGAACTCGGTGCTGGTCAACTGGGTCGCCTCGAGGCCTTGCCCGACGGTCAGCTCAATCTGCAAAGGCTCGGCGCCGAACAAGGGGTCCCCGACGCGTGGGCCCAAGCCTACCTGATCGACGACCGTGTGGCGTTTAACATCAGCGACCGCCTCTACCGCTACGACGAGGTGCGCCAGCTGCTCGTGCCGGCCGAGGAACACCGCCGACAGCTCAGCGGCATGCGCTACGTGGTCGGTCGCCCCGTGCGCGACGCCCTCGGTCGTCTGTGGGTCGCCGGCGACGAGCGTATCCATGTTTTCAACACGACGACCGACCCGTGGACCGAAGTCCCGGTCGACCTTCCCGACGGTCTGCGCCCTTACTACCTCACCCCCGAATCCGACGGCGTGATGTGGATTCACAGCGGCATCCAGTTCCTCCGTTTTGATCCCCAGCTCACCCCACCGTCTCCGTCGGACCGCAGCGCGCTGATCACCCGAGTGATCCTGCCCAACTCCGATCTCGAACTCTACAACCCCGCCGACACCCTCGGCTCTCTGCCCTACGCGGAGAACTCGCTCACCATCCACTTCGCTTACCCCGACACCCGCCTGACCCCGCCCGCCACCTTTGAAGCCCGTCTCTCCACCCAGGATGAATGGAGTGCCTTCGGCCCGGGCGGCTCGGCCACCTTCAACCGTCTCGGCGAGGGCTCCTATCACTTCGAAGTTCGCGCCCGCCGCGGCGACGAGATCTCCGCCGCCGACTCCCTCGATTTTCGCATCCTGCCCCCGTGGTATCGCAGCAACCTCGCCTACCTCAGTTACGGCATCGCCGCCCTCGCCCTCATCAGCCTGGCCGTCTGGTCCTCCACCCTGCTGGAACGTCGCGAAAACCAGCGCCTCGAGCGCCTCGTCAAACAACGCACCGCGGAGCTGAAGGAGAGCAACGAGCAACTCGAAGAACAGGTCGAAGAAATCCGCATCCTCTCCCAAGCCATCAACCAGAGCCCGGTCAGCGTGCTCATCACCCAGGTCGATGGCACCATCCTCTTCGTCAATCCACGCGCTTGCGAACTCTCCGGCCTGCGCGAAATCGACCTGCTCGGCCGCCTCGCCTCCAGCCTGCGCCAACCCTTCGATGAGGACGACGACACCGTCTCCGCCGAGATCGAAGCCTGCCTCGCCGAGGGCCGCACCTGGACCGGCGAACTCACCAACCGCCACGCCGACGGTCGCCTCGTCCACGTGCGTTCCTCCATCAGCCCCATCCGCACCGCCGAGGACAAGGTGCGCTTCCACCTCATTCTGGAGGAGGACATCACCGCCTGGCTGGTCGAACAGGAGCGCCACCGCCGTCTCGAAGACCAACTCTTCCAAGCGCGCAAACTGGAATCGATCGGCACCCTCGCCGGCGGCATCGCCCACGACTTCAACAACATCCTCACCGGCATCCTCGGCAACTGTGAGATCGCCCTTCTCGACCTCCCCGAAGATTCCCCTCTGGCCGCCGACCTGCGCGACATCCGCAAGTCCGGCCTGCGTGCCCGCGACCTCGTTTCCCAAATCCTCACCTTCTCCCGCAAAGCCGACTCCAAACTCGTGCCCACCGATCTGGTCGCACCGGTCTCCGAGGCCCTTAAACTCGTGCGGGCCAGCACGCCGTCGTTCATTCAAATCGCTCAGTCCCTGTCCCCTGGCGTGGTGCTCGCCGATGCCACCCAGATTCACCAGATCGTGCTTAACCTCTGCACCAACGCCGCCCACGCCATCGACGGCAAATCCGGCCACATTTCGGTTGAGCTCAAGCCCATCGATATCGACGACGAACTCAGCGTTGAAGTCCCCGAACTCCGCCCGGGTCGCTACATGGTGCTTATCGTCGCCGACGACGGCGCCGGCATGGATGCCGCCACTCTCGAACGCATTTTCGATCCCTTCTTCACCACCAAGGATCAAGGCAAAGGCACCGGTCTCGGCCTCTCCACTGTCCAAGGCATCCTCGCCAGTCACCACGGCACGCATCGCGTGCGCAGCACCCCGGGAGTCGGCACCACCTTCGAACTGTATTTCCCCATCACCAACGCGTCCTCGGTGAAAACTCAACGCGCTCCCGCCGAGTCAATCGCCGAAGGTCACTCCCGCGAGGTGCTGGTCGTCGACGACGAAGAGAGCGTCGTGCAATTCGTCGCCACGCGCCTGACCCAGTTCGGCTACGCCCCCCAAGTGCATGAGGACCCGCGGGCGGCGCTCAAGGCCTACGACGAGGCCCCCGACCGCTACGCTGCTCTCGTCACCGACCTCACCATGCCCCACCTCACCGGGGCCGATCTCGTGCAACGCCTCCGCGAACGCGGTAGCACCATTCCCGCCATCGTCATCACCGGCTACGGCCGCGAAAACGCCCTCGAGAAGCTGCACACGCTCAGCAACACCTACGTGCTCGGTAAACCCTTCTCCGGCGAAGAACTCGCCCGCCTGCTCGGCCGCGCCCTGCGCGGCGACAGCACCCCGCCCGTCTGACTCCGGCAGCCAGAGCCCGCACGACGCCGCCGCCTCAGAACAACTCGCCCTGCGCCGCGCCGTAACGCTTCTCCGCTTCGGCCGTTGCGCCCTTCATTTCGAGCTCGGCCAAACGCTTCACTAGTGTCGGCCCATCCGTCGCCGGCCGCACCGCCGGTTGCACCGGCAAATCGAGATTGAGCGTCGTGAGCTTCAGGTTGATGCGCAGCCGCTCGGCATCAGCCGCCACCACGTCGCAAAACCGATCCGGCTTCAAGGTGCCGGCCCCCGCCGCCGCGATCACCCCCTCCAGATCGCCGTGCGCGTTGAGCCACTTCGCCGCCGTCTTCGGTCCCACGCCAGCCACGCCCGGAATGTTGTCCACCGAGTCGCCCACCAGCGCCAAGAAGTCCGCGATCTTCGCCGGCACCACGCCAAACTTTGCTTCCACCTCCGCCGGGCCCATGTTGCGCCAACCGCCGCGCGGATTCGCCGGCGAAGGCGGCAACATCATCGAGATGGACTCATCCACCACCTGCGCAAAATCCTTGTCCGAACTCACGATCTTCACCGTGTGCCCAGCCTTCGCCAAAGCCACCGCCTGCGCCGCCAACAAGTCGTCGCTCTCGACGCCTTCGATCTCGATGCCACCCAGCCCCATCAACCGCGTCAGCTCCTTGATCACCGGGATCTGTTTACTCAACGCCTCCGGCATCTCCTCCCGCTGCGCCTTGTAATCCGGCAGCAACGCGAGCCGATCCTGCGCGCCGCCGAGGTCGAAAAACACCAACACGCCCTCGGGCTCTTCCTGATCCTCGAGTTTCCAAATGGTCTTCACCCAACCGTGCAGCGCATTCGTCGGAAACCCATCGGAACGGGTCAGCTCCGGGATCGCGAAGAAGCAACGGTAAGCGAGATTAAAACCATCAACGAGCAACCAGGTGGACATGGCTCGGAGTCAGCCCCGCGCCCCTCCCCAGCACAAACCAAAACCTCCCCGCCGCTTCTGCCTTCACCTCCGCTGCCCGCCCACTCAGCGTCCCTTTGTGCTGCTTCTGCTCAAACGTCTCGCGGGCACCCTGCTCATGCCCTTGTCGCTCGTATTCCTGCTGCAACTCGTCGCGCTCTCCCTGTGGTCCCGCCAACGCAAACGCGCCGCCGCCGCCACCTCGATCACCGGCCTCCTCCTGCTGCTCCTCGCCTGCAACGAAGGCATCGCGGACCGCACCCTGCAAAGCCTCGAGTCCCGCCACGCCCCGCTCCCCGACGGCCTCACCCAAGCCCTGCCCGCCCCCGCCCCGGACGCCCGCTACATCCTCATTCTCGGCGGCGGTCACTTCGACACCGATGCCATGGCCCCCACCAACCGGTTGGCCAACGCGAGTCTCGGCCGCCTCGTCGAAGGCGTGCGCCTCGCTCGCCTGCTGCCGAACACGCAGCTGCTCACCTGCGGCCCGGTGCCGACCCACGGCCACGAAAGTCACGCCCACGTGCTCGCCCGCGCCGCCATCTCACTCGGCATCGATCCGGCTCGCATCACCGAACTCGCCGAAGTCCACGACACCCACGACGAAGTCCACGCCGCTCAAGCCATCATCGGCGATGCCCCCGTCCTGTTGGTGACCTCGGCCTGGCACATGCCGCGCGCCCTCGGCCTCGCCCACGCCGCGGGATTAAACGCCACCCCGGCTCCGGCCGACTTCGTGGCTGAGCCCCAGCAACACCGCCTCAGCGCCTGGTTCACCTTCAGCGTCTGGGGCCTGCAGCGCAACACCCTCGCCTCCCGCGAATACCTCGGCCTGGCCTGGACCGCCCTCCGCGGCCAACGCTAAGCGCGCCGACGGCTACTGGCGCCGCGCCGGCCCTTGGGGAGTCACCACGGTCTCGTTCTGAAACGCCGAACTCGGGGCCACGCCGCGCAGTTCCTGCTTCTTCGGCGAACCTCCGGGGCTCACCAAGTTCGCCGTCACGAAGATCAACAGGTTACGCTTTTGGGTCGTCTCACCTTCTGAGCGGAACAGGCGCCCGAGTCCCGGGATGTCGCCGAGAAACGGCACCTTGTCCTGCACCGTCTTCACTTCCTCGCGCGTGAGTCCGCCCATCACCAGCGTCGCGCCATCCCAGAGCGTCACCTTGGTCGACACCTCGCGGGTCGAGAAGATTGGCTGATAAAAACCCGAGGGCACGGTGACCGTCGTGTCGTTGGAAATCGCGACGCTCTGACCGCCGTATTCCACGAAGCCTTCGAACTCCGTGACCTTCGGATTCAGATCAAGACTGATCGAATAGTCGTCCTCTTCCACCGTCGGTGTCACCCGAAGCTCGACGCCCACTTTGCGGGTTTCAAAATCCCGCGGCGTGCCGGCCGTGATCGTCACACCGGCTGACGAACTGTCGCGGCTCGACGAGCCCACTTCACTGCGCACTTCACCGTAACTCGTCGGATAACGCAGCTCCTGCGCGACCGTGATCGTCGCCGGATTACCCGACAGCACGGTCACCTTGGGCGCGCTCAACAAATCCGAGCCCGCCGTGCGCGACAGCGCCCTGATCACCGCGTTCACATCGAACTCGCCCACCAGACCCTGAATATCGGCGATCGGTCCGGCATCCGCACCGAGGTCCAGCGCCCGCGGCAGCGAGGCCGGGTTGTTGATGATCGGTAGGTTCAGTTCATCGGTCGCCTCCTGGGTCACCACACCATCCACGTCGCGCAGCTCCGCCCGGGCCGGCCGGAAGACGTTGCCCACGGTGCCCGCCACCGTGTTGGTGAACGTATCGTTGAGCGTGCGATTCTGCGTGCCGCCCGTCGCCAGGTAACGTGGATCGCCCCGCACGCCGTGTGTAACACCCCACTGGATACCGAGCTCTTCCAGCGCGCCTTCCTGCACTTCCATGAACTTCGCCTCGATCTCCACCTGGCGCACGTCGTTGTAGCGGTTGAGGATGTTGCGGATGCGCTCCACGTTGCGGCTGGTCTGCGTCACGATCATGGCCGAGCCATCATAGGCGAGACTCGCCCCTGCAATGCCCTCAAAGTCGACGCCGGCCTGCTGCAGAAACTGGCGCAGCGCGACCGCCTCACCGCCGCCTCCCGGCGCACTCACCGCCGCCGCCGGAGCGGGCGAAAACGGATCATCCACCACCGGCGCACCACCCGACGCCAAACCGCCGCCGATGCCGGTCATGCGGATCACGGTCGAACGCGTGATGGGGAAAAACTCCGTGTCGAGCGTTGATGTTTCGCCCCCCGGTCGCACCACCACCGCATCGGCCTGCACTTCATATTGGTAGCCGATCGAGTCGGTGATGAAGTCCAACACCCGCTTCAGCGATAGGTCGCGCAAGGTGAGGCTCACCGGCGGCCGGCGGTTCTGCGGATCGATCACCAAAATGTTCACGCCCCGCCCGCCATCGCCACCGTCGAACTCCCGCGAGAGGTCGCTCAGCGTGCTCACCACGCGTTGCAGTTCGACCGAGTTAAAACTCACACTGGGGATGCGGATGTCGCTCAGCTTGCGCACCAGCGGACTCTCCCCGTCGCCATCGTCATCGCGCCCCGCACTCGGCTCGGACGCCACCATCGGGCGCTGCCACGACAGACCCACTTCTTCCATCAACGACTGTCGGGTTTGGCTGCGCAGCGCCGCTGCCGCTTCGACCCGCTCCTCGCCGATCCGCGCCAGTAGCCGCCGCGCCCCACGGTGATCGGGTTCACGTTCCAACAGCGCCTTCAACTCCAGTTCCGCCGTATCAAAATCACCGGCCGCATAACGCTCCCGCGCGATCTCCCAGCTGCTCATCACCATCGGCCTGGGGTCCTCCACCGTCTGCACCGAAACCTGCGGGGCCGAGGTCGTCACGACCGATGCACTTCGCGCCCGTTCCCGCGCCCGCGCCGCGACCAGGGCTTCGGCTTGTTGCTCGGCAATCATCGCATGCTCCTCCTCCAACTCACGCATCACCGGCACCGTGAGCGGATTCTCCGGCAGCGAACGCACCGCCGTATCCAGCGTCGCCAACGCCGCTTCAAAGCGCCCTTCGCGCGCCAGCCGTCGCGCGTCCTGCAACTGGCTGCGCGCCGCATCCAACAACTCGCGCTGCCGCTGCTCCTCCGCCGCCGCGAGGGCTGCGATCTCCGCCGCCATCGCCGCTTCGCGCTCCCGCGCCTCGGCCAGGAGTTGCCCGGCGTTCGACGATTGAGGTTCCGGTGCCGAATATTCGACCTCACCGCTGGTGTCGTTGCCCGCCGTCCGCAGCCGTGCCCGCTCCGCTTCCAAGTCGGCCTGCACCGCCGCCAGCATGCGCGTCACCGCGGGGTCGTTGGGGGCCAGCTCGACCAACTGCAACAGGTTGCGCTCGGCCGCTTCCAAATCGCCATCATCGCGCGCTCGCAACGCGTCCGCCATCAACCGGATCTTGGTTTCGGTGCGGCTCTGCGCGGCCACCGGCAGCGGGGCCAGCCACATCGCACCCAACAACAGGACGGTGAAGGCCGCCACACACGGGCGCCAGACAGGCGGAAGGGTTCGCTGGAAAAGTCGTTTCATCGAAAAAATCTAGGGAAAGGCGAAGGGATCGGGCGGGGGCGGTGAGTCAGTGGTGACCGAAACATCCGGCCATAAAGTCATTTCCTCCCGGGTGCCGTCATCGTGTTGTTTGCCCACGATCACACTGGCCGGTTCCGCCGCCACCGACCGGATCTCATACCGCGCATCTGCCGTTTCGATGCGATCACCCGCGCGCACCTGCCGCACTTCGCCCGTCGCCGCGATGCGCACGTCGGCCACCGGCGCATCCGCCCATTGCCACCCCGCCGACGACAACCGCACCAACCGCCCGGCCGTCTCGTCCCAGACCTCGGCCACCGCCACGATCTCGCGCAACGGCATGCTCTCCGGCACGATCGTATCCTCCCGGCGCACATCGAGTTGTCGCAGCTCCAGCCCCAGGTCTTCAAACCGTCGTCCCGGCTGCGCCACGATGCCGTCGCCGGTCTCTTCGTTTTGGAAAATGCCGAAGTAGTTGCCGGCTTCGCCCGCATAACCCACCAGCTGCAGCCGATACGGCAGTCGCGTTGTATCCACCAGTTGGAGACCGAAGGCCCGCTCCGCCGCGTCCAGCGCCTTCGCCGGTTCATTCTCCGCCGGACTCACCGTGAAGCGTCCGGTTGCGCGGTCGTAAAATACCACCGGTGGCGTGAACAGTTCGAAGCCCCAGCCGGCGTCGTGGCGCGGCCGACTCCAGACCACGTCCGCCCCTTCCGGCAAGGTCACCCGCGTGCCCTCGACCGGACCGGCCCCACCCGCCAGCGCCGCCGGTCCCCGTCGCACCTGCGCCACGGCGCGCTCGCCCCACAGCACGGTCGCCAACGCGATCACCACCAGCAGCGCCGCCACCGCCAGCGCGATCGCATCGCCCGAGAGTTTCCGCGCCGACTTCATGCCGCGTCGCCCTCCCCGGCGGTCGCCGTATCCACAAACTCGATATACTCGACGGTGATCAAAAACTCCGCCTCCGTCGCGCGAATGATGGCCACCCGGCCGGTGGCTTCGGCACCGGCGTCGGCCGCGCCTTCTTCGTTGCGGAACAGGTCGGCCAGCGAACGCACGCCGCCTCGAGCCGTGCCGTCTTCGCCCAGCGGTTCCACCTCCACCGCCCGCACCACCAACGGCAGGGGCAGCGCCTGCACCGCGTCGAGCACCTGCCGCAGGGTTTCGGTCGTGCCGACAAAACCCACCCGCACCGCCAGCGTCTGCCACAGGCCGTCGCGCGCCAGACTCTGCGCCGCCGGCCACTCCAGATAATCCTCCGCGCGGCCTTCGCCGCGCACGCCACGATCGTTGGCCGCGTCTTCGCGTTTGCGGGCCGGCACTTCCCGCTGCACGCGCGTCAGCTCCCGCGCGCCACTGGACCACACCGTGCCGAGTAGCGCTTCCACCAGCCGGTATTGGCGCAACACGATCGGCAGGTCGGCGTCCTGCGGACCACTGTTGGCGTAAGCCGAAAAGCCGAGCGCATACCCTTCCGGCACCACCACCCCGGCCGCCGCCGCCTGTTCCCGTTGCGCTTGGGCAAACTGCGCCAGAGTGAAAAACGCCTCCGCCCGCTGCAGCCCAACCGGCACGTCCAAGGGATCGTCGCCCTTGCCGCCCAATCGTTTGCGCCCATCGGCCATCGCTTCCTGCAAGGCCTCGCGCCGCGCCGCCCAATCCGCCGCGACCTCGGTCGTCGGCAAGGGTTCGCTCAGGCTCAACACCTGCCACGAACGCTCGACCGAACGCAGCCGGCGCTGCGCCGCCTCCGCCCGCCCCTGCGCGCTCCACGACCACCACGCCGCCAGCGCGACCAGCACCACCGTGCCCAAAATCAGGCCGCGTTGCTCGGTCGAAAGCTTACCCGACGCTGCGCTCACAAGCCGACTCCCGGGTTGAGGACCAAGGTGAAATCAAAGCGCAGGATGCCGGGATCCGACGCCTCAAAACGTTCTCCTTCGACCGCCTGCACCGCCGGCGACTCGACCAGCGTCTGCAGCAAATGGGTCGCACGTTCGTAGGTCTTCGGACTCACTCGTGACAACGGGTTCTCCCGGTCGAGCAAGCGCCCGGTGAGGCGCAGCCGCTCCGGCGCATCCGGCGCGTCCGTCGGCAAGCGCTGCAGGCGCTCCACCCACGCGTCGTCGAGTGTCGCCACCCGCGTTTCCAGATCGGCCAAAAACGTCGTCCACGCGCCCTGCGCATCGAGCAGGTGCTGCATCCCCGCGACCTGCTGCTCCAGACGCTCCACCGCGACCACGTCGTCCTGAATCTGCGTCTGCCACACTTGATGCGGCGTGAGGCGCTGGCGCAAGTCCGCCGCCGCCGCGGTGCGCGCCGAGGCCAGTCGGTGGTAATGCAGACCCGGCAACGCGACCGCGAGCACCAGTAAGGCCGCCGCCGCCCACCAACGGGGCTGCCGCCGCTTCGCTCGTCGCGTCGCCGCCATCGCCGGCGGTAGAAGGTTTATGCCGCTGCCCGCCTCCGCACCTGCGCCTGCCAGGAGCCGCACCGCCCCCCACCACTCGGCGCGTGTCGCCAGGTCTTCGCCGGCTTCGCCCGCCGTCCACGGTGCCACTGGCAGGGCCAGGGTTTCGCCCAAACTCGTCGCCCAACCCGGTGCCTGCGAGGCGGCGCCGGTGAGCCATACCCGTTGCGGCGCCTCGGCCGCGCTCCCGCGGCGCTGCTGCACGAGCAGCGACCGGCGCACCTCGCCGCCCAAACGCTGACCAAATTGCCGCAGCGCCCCCGCCACGGCCTGCGCCGCCGGCGACGCTTCCGGCAACTCGACCACCCCGCCCCAGAGCTGCAGCTTGAGCCGCTCCGCCTCCGCAGCCGATTGCCCGAGGGATTCGGCGATGAGGCGGCTCACTTGATTGCCGCCCCAGGCCAAGGTGCGCAGGTGCACGTCTGCTCCACTGACGAGTAAAAGTTGCGTCGAGCGCGCCCCCACGCCCAGCACGAGCGCCGGTTCGGTCGCCGACGGGGCCGCGCGCCAACCCAGGGCCAGCGCCACACTGGCCGGGATCACCGTTTCCGGCTCCCAACCCGCCGCCACCACCCGTCGCAGCAGCGCCTCCAAGGCATCCAATTTGGCCGCCGCCAACAGCACCTCCAACTGCTCCCCCGTGTCGGCCAGCAGCGTGTAATCCCACACCACGTCCTCCAACGGAAACGGAATCGCCTGCCGCGCCTCAAAGGCGATGATACGGTCGCGCTGCGCAGTCGCCGTCGCCGGCACCTGCAGGACCTTGGTCAACACCAGATGCGGCGGGATCACCACCTGCATCGGCCCGCCGCGCCCCCAATGTTCCCTCAATGCGCTCAGCGCCTCGTCGAGTTCCGGCCCCGGTTCGCCCTCCGCCGCCGTCCAAGTGCGCTCAAAACTGCGCCGCACGCTGAGCCCACCTCCCGCCCCCGTCGTCACTTCGCCCGCGGCCAGATGCGCCACGCCCACCTCGATGACCCGCAGGGGTCGCGCAGAGGAGGATCGAAGTCGAAGCGTCATGGAGCGGTGGGCCAGAGCAAAGAACGCGCCTACGGAGCCGCCAGCGGCGCAATGTTTTCAGATCGCATCGGCACCGGCGTTACGACCTCCCCGCGCCCCTCGCTCAAGAACGGGGTGAGATACCACGGCAACAACACACCGTCGTTCGCCTCCGCCTGTTGAGCGACCCCGCGGCGAAAATTAGCCAGGGCCTCCGGACTACTGATCCCCTCGCCGACTGAGCGGCGCGAATCCGCCAGCACTTCGCCCTCCACCGTCACCTGCACCGCCCAAAACCGCGGTGCCCGTTCGACCTGATCGCGCCGCACGAGTGTCGGCGGTAGATAAAACCGGAAACGTGCCCGTCCCTCCTCCAGCGCCGCGGTGCGCGACCGCGCCCGGTAGAGGGCCACGCCATTTGGTGCCTCCGCCCGCTCGACGCCCCACTGCAGCTCCACGGCGACTTCTCCCGTAAATCGTCCGGCCGCCCCGCCCCCGGTGGCGTCCACTTCGAGGTCCACTGCCGCGCCCCACCAGACCTGTCCCGCCGCGTCCCGTTGTTCGGCAAAACGCACCTGCGCCACCTCGACCTCGGCGGCTCGCAGGGCCCCACTCGCGGCCGACAAGAGGCCAAAAAACAGTAGGTAGGGAAGAGCACGCCCGTTTGTCATCGTTGGGCAAAAAGTCATTGAGGAGGCTCCGACGGGCGTCACGTTCAAAACCGGTCTGACACCAGCGTTTTACGAATGACTGCCTCCGCTTCCGCTCCCGCCACTCCCCTCGGCTACAAAATCGCCGTGTTGGTCTTCATCGAAAACGAGGCCGGGGAGCAATTGCTCCTCCATCGCGCCAAGTCGCCCAACCTCGGGCGGTGGACGCCCATCGGCGGCAAGTTGGAAACGGCGATCGGCGAATCGCCCTTCGAATGTGCCGTGCGCGAGACCCGGGAGGAAACCGACCACGTGATCGCGGTGAGCGACCTGCACCTGTTCGGCATGATCGCCGAAAAAGCCTATGAGGGCCAATCCCACTGGCTGCTGTTCCTCTTCCACTGCCGCCGCCCCATCGCCGCGCTGCCACCCGCCATGGACGAGGGACATTTTGGTTTCTTCAGTCGCACCGCCATCGATGAGCTGCCCCTGCCCGATACCGATCGCACCGCCCTGTGGCCGATTTTTGATCAGCACCACAGCGGCTTCGTCGCCATGCGCGCCGACTGCGATCCGGGACACGACCTGCACATCACGATCGAGCAGACGTTGTCCGGCGCGTAACCCGCCGCTGGTCCCAAAATCCGGCGGAGTTTTGTCGCGGGGCGCAAGCGGTGATGGACAGCGCCGGTTCGCGCTCCCACGGTCGGGCCCTCCTATGCCCGGCGCTGTTTTTGCCGAACCAACGTCCCAGACCACAACTCAGTCGCCCGCTCGGAACGGCCTGCCGCCGCCGAATTGGCGCAACGTGGCCGTAGGCGTCGGGCTGCATCTGCTGCTGTTTGCCGGGGTTATTGCCTCGGCCTTCATTGCCATGCGGCTCATTTCGCTGCCGCCCACCAACGTCACCGTGGTCTGGCTGCCGGCCGGTATCGCGGTGGTTGCCCTCCGCGGTCGGATCGGTCTGGGCGGCGTGCCGACGCTCTTCCTCGCGCACTGGGCGGTGATCGCGCTCGCCAACAACTACGACTTCCTCGGCTGGCGGCCGCTGAGTCTTATCATGGCCGCCGCCAATACCGCCGGCCCCGCACTGGGCGCGTGGATTTGGAATCGCTGGGTCAAACAGGAACCGTTTGAGGAGCCGTTTGATTTTCTGCGTTTCGTCTTCGGCGTAGCTTTCCTGCCGTCGCTGCTCACGGCGTGGGTGATTCCGACGGTGATCGTGAGCACCGGCCACCTCCCGGGAGCGACCTTGGTTGATGTGGTGCAACGGATCTCCAGCATCACGTTCTCCTCCTCGCTGGGCGTTTTCCTCGTGGCACCGATCGCTCTAGGCCGTTGGGAGCCACTGCCACCCGCCCCGCTCAGCCTCCGTTGGTCCACCAATCTCGCCAACCTCGGCCTCGCGCTGGCGATCGCGATCCTGGGTTTCCACCTGTCGCTGGTCGGACTCTACCTCGCCATCCCTTACGCACTCGCCGCGAGCGTGATCTGCGGTGTTCGCGGTCTCGGCCTGGGTCTCTTTGTCTTCATCCTCTACGGTTTGCTGGAGACGTCCTTCGGCGAAGGCATGTTTGCCTCCCCGCAACAGACTCCCCTCACCAACCTGGTGGAAATGGCCGCAGCCGCACTCTGCCTCGGCGTGCCGGCGCACTTCGCCGGCCTGACCCTGCGTCGCTTGCGCCGCCAGCAAAACGAGCTGGAGCAGATCGTGGCCGATCGCACCCAGGACCTGCGCGCCAGCGAGGAGAGTTACCGCCTCGCCACCGACCTCGGCTCGGTCGGCGTGTATCGCTGGGAGAACGGCACGGTGCACCCCGCCATGAACCAGGAGTTGCGCAAACAGCTGCGGCACATCGTGCGCCCCGGCCGCCTGCATTGGCCGCGGGTCTGGCGTCACCTCCACCCGGAGGACCGTCCGCACGCCCGCGAGATTCTGCGCGACATCCTGCGCAACCGTTCCGACGTTTTCTGCGTGGATGCCCGCATGCGCCTGCGCACCGGCGAATGGAAATGGTTCCAGACCCGCGGCCGTGTCCTGCAACGCGATGCCCGCAACCGCCCGGTCCGCCTCGTCGGCACCGTGGGCGACATCGATCAGGAGCGCTCCCGCGTGCTCGCCCTCACCGCCGCCCGCGACCAAGCCAACGCCCGCACTCAGGCCAAGGACGCGTTTCTCGCTAATATCAGTCACGAGATTCGCACGCCCATGCACGCGATGCTGGGATTCACCCGCGTGCTCGAAGGCACCGAGCTCAGCCCCAAGCAAGCCGAGTGCGTCCAGGCCATCTCTTCCAGCGGCGGACTCCTGCTCGAACTCGTCAACGACCTGCTCGACCTCTCCCGCATCGAAGCCGGTGTCATCGCGTTGGATCCGCAGGTCACCGCCCTCGAGCCGCTCGTGCGCGAGAGCGTGCAACTCTTCGAGGAAGCGGCCACGACCAAGCAGTTGCGCCTCCGCTCCAGCGTCGACCCCGACCTGCCCAGTTACTTGGAACTCGACCGCACGCGCCTGCGTCAGGTGATTTCCAACCTCGTCTCCAACGCGGTCAAATTCACGGTGCACGGCAGCGTCGAGGTCCGCGTCAGCGGCAAACCGCTCACCTCCGGTCCCCGCCGCGCTGCCGGTCAAAGTTGGCTGCTGCGCCTCGAGGTGCTCGACACCGGCATCGGCATCGATCCACGCCACATCAGTCGGCTCTTCCATCCTTTTGCCCAGGCCGATGCCACCATCTCGCGCCGCTTCGGCGGCACCGGCCTCGGCCTCGCCCTCTCCCGCCGCCTCTGTGAGCTTATGGGCGGCACCATCACCGTCTCCAGCCTGCCCGGCACGGGGTCGGCGTTCTCGGCCAGCTTTCGCGCCACCTCCGCTGCCGCTCCCGCGGGTTCGTCGGCAGACGGCAGCGCCGTCGAACAGGCTCCCCCACGCGGCCTGCGCATTCTGGTGGTCGAAGACGATCGCCTGAATCGCCGGCTCGCCGAGATGCTGCTACAGAAACTTGGTCACCACCCACACTTCGCCTTCAACGGCCTGCTTGCGCTCGAAAAGCTGGAGGAGGAAGGCTTCGACCTCGTGTTGATGGACCTGAAGATGCCCGAACTCGACGGCATCGAGACCACCCAACGCATCCGCGCCGCCGAAAAAGCCGGCCCGCCCGGTCGTCATGTGCCCATCATCGCCCTTACCGCCAACGCCGGCCAGGATGAACGCAAACGCTGTTTGGACGCCGGAATGGACGAATATCTGACCAAGCCGCTGGACCTGTCGGCATTTACGCAAACATTACTGGCCATTCGTGACCGGTTTGGCTTCTCCAGCCAATCGTGAGTTCACCTCACTCGCACCACACCTCCCTCCCCCCTCGGACAATTCACTTGCCTCACTTGGGGGCCACCGAAGACTCGCCCGTTCATCATCCAACTCACCCGCAATTGTGAGCAAAGAAACACCTACCACTACGATCACCGACGCCGCCAAGGCTGCCATCAATGCGCAGCTCTCGGCCGACGAAAAAATCGAGCTCTATCGCAAGATGGTGCGCATTCGCCGTTTCGAGGAACGCAGCCTGCGAGCCTACCAATCCAAAAAGATCGGCGGCTTCCTGCACCTCTACATCGGCCAAGAAGCCGTGGCGGTCGGCGCCTGCTCCCTCATGGGCGAGCATGACCACGTCATCACCGCCTACCGCGACCACGGCCACGCCATCGCCGTCGGCATGGAGACCGGCCCGCTCATGGCCGAACTCTACGGCAAGGTCACCGGCTGCTCCAAGGGCAAGGGCGGCTCGATGCACTATTTCGCCCCCGACAAGAACTACTGGGGCGGCCACGGCATCGTCGGCGGCCAGATCCCGCTCGGCACCGGCCTCGCCTACGGGGTGAAATACCAGGGCAAGAAGGGCTCCGCCATGGCCTTCATGGGTGACGGCGCCGTCAACCAAGGTGCCGTGCACGAGGCCATGAACCTCGCCGGCCTGTGGGACCTCCCCTGCGTTTTTGTCATCGAGAACAACCGTTATTCGATGGGCACCTCCCAGATCCGCTCTTCCGCCGGTCCGGGCCTCGCAGAACGCGCCGCCGGTTACGGCATCCACTGGGCCAAGTGCCTCGGTCACGACGTGTATGAAGTGCGCGCCTGCTTGAACGATTGCCTCGAGCTCGCTCGCAACGAATCCAAGCCCTCCGTCGTCGAAATCGACACCTACCGCTATCGCGGTCACTCCGTCGCCGACCCCGACAAGACCTACCGCACCCGCGACGAGATCGACGAATATCGCAAGAACAAGGACCCCATCGCCGTCTTCCAACGCGAGCTCTCCGACGAAGGCGTGCTCAACGAGGACCTCATCAAGGAGATCGACACCGCAGCCCGCGAAGAGGCCGAAAAAGCCGCCACCTTCGCCGAGGAAAGCCCCTTCCCGACTCCGGCCGACATCCAGCGTGACGTCTACTGGGAAACCGACCATCCCGAGCAACGCACCTCCAAGGGTCGCCTGTTCTTCAGCTAAACCTCTTTTCGCGCACCATCATGCCTGAAATCACTTACCGCGAAGCCGTTCGCCACGCTCTGGCCGAAGAACTCGAACGCGACGAAAACGTCGTGCTCATGGGTGAGGAAGTCGCCCAGTTCAACGGCGCCTACAAGGTCTCCGAAGGCCTCCTCGAGAAGTTTGGACCCAAACGCATCGTCGACACTCCGATCACCGAAGCCGGTTTCATCGGCACCGGCATCGGCGCCTCGATGCTCGGCATCCGCCCCGTCATGGAGCTGATGTTCTGGTCCTTCTACTCCGTCGCCTTCGACCAGATCCTCAACAACGCCGCCAACGTGCGTTACATGTCCGGTGGTCTCATCAACTGCCCGATCGTTATCCGCGGCCCCGCCAACGGTGGCACCAACGTGGGCGCCACCCACTCCCACACCCCGGAGAACGTGCTCGCCAATCACCCGGGCGTGAAGGTCGTCGTGCCCGCCACCCCGGCCGACGCCAAGGGCCTGCTCAAGAGCGCCATCCGCGACAACGACCCGGTCTTCTTCCTCGAGAACACCATGCTCTACGGCTTGAAGGGCGAAGTCTCCGAAGACAAAGACCTGCTCATCCCGCTCGGCGTGGCCGACGTGAAGCGTGAAGGCACCGACCTCACCATCGTCACCTACGGCCGCTCCGTGCTGCACTCCCTCGAAGCCGCCGAAAAGCTGGCCAAGGAAGAGAAGATCAACGTCGAGGTCGTCGACCTGCGCTCCATTCGTCCGCTCGACATCGACACCGTGCTCAAGTCGGTCGCCAAGACCCACCGCGTGCTCATCGTCGAAGAGCAAAAGCCCTTCGCCTCCGTCGGCACCCAGCTCGGCTTCATGATCCAGGAAGAGGCCTTCGACCAACTCGACGCGCCCATCATCCGCGTCACCACCATCGACGCCCCGGCCATCTACTCCCCGCCCGTCGAGGTCGAGCAGCTGCCCAACGTCGACCGCGTTTACACCGCCGCCCTCCAGGCCGTTAAGTCCTGAGCCCGGCCCACTCCCAACCAGACACGTCACAGAACATAATTCGGAAAATGGCAGACATCATCGAAATGCCGAAACTCAGCGACACCATGACGGTGGGCACGCTGGTCAAATGGTTGAAGAAGGAGGGCGACAAGGTGGCCACCGGCGACATGCTCGCCGAGGTCGAGACCGACAAAGCCACCATGGAGTTGGAGTGCTTCTTCGACGGCACCCTGCTCAAGATCTTCGCGCCCGATGGCGCGCAGGTGGAGATCGGTGAACCGCTCTGCGCCGTCGGCGCCGAAGGCGAAACCGTCGAGGCCCCGGCCAAAAAGGAAAAGCCCGCGGCCAAGGAAGACGACGCCTCGGAGGAAAAGTCCGACGACGATTCCGCCGAAGAGTCTTCCGACGAAGCGCCCGCCCCGGAGCCAACGCCGGAACCCGAAACCTCCAGCGGCAGCAGCGGCTCCTCCGCCGCCCCGTCCGTGGGTGGCCAGCGCCTTCGCATCTCTCCCCTCGCCCGCAAGCTCGCGGCCGAGAAGGGCATCGACCTCTCCCGCGTGAAGGGCACCGGCACCGGTGGCCGTATCCGCCGCGCGGATATCCTCGAAGCCGAGAAGAACGGCGGCCCCGGTGGCGCTTACCGCTCCAAGGGTCCGATCCAGGAAGAGAAGCTTACCCCGGTCACCAACATGCGCGGCACCATCGCCCGTCGTCTGGTGGAATCCAAGACCCAGATCCCGCACTTCTACCTCGATATCGAGGTCGACGCCGCCCCGCTGCTCGCCCTGCGCTCCCAGCTCAACAGCGGTTTGTCGGAAGACGGCGTGAAGCTCTCCGTCAACGACCTCATCCTCAAGGCCAGCGCCGAAGCCCTGCGCAAGGTCCCCACGGTCAACTGCTCCTGGGAAGGCAAGCAGGTGCGTCATCACAGCCGCGCCCACGTCTCCTTCGCCGTCGCCATGCCCGAGGGTCTCATCACCCCGGTCGTGTTCGACGCCCATGAGAAGTCGGTCTTCGACATCAGCACCGAGGTGCGCTCCCTCGCCAAGGCGGCCAAGACCAAGAAGCTGCAGCCGAAACAATTCACCGGCGGCACCTTCTGCGTCAGCAACCTCGGCATGATGGGTATCAACACCTTCAAGGCCATCATCAACCCGCCCAACGCCGCCATCCTCGCGGTCGGCACCACGGTCGAAAAGCCGGTGGTCGTCAACGGGCAGATCGTGATCGGCCAGCGCATGAACCTCACCCTCTCCTGCGATCACCGCGTGGTCGACGGAGCGGTCGGAGCCGAGTTCCTCGGCGCGCTCAAGTCGCTGCTCGAGAACCCGGCCCTCCTGCTGGTGTAATCGCGTAACGGATACACCGTTCATCTCCTTTCAGGCGTGCCGCTCCGCGGCACGCCTTTTTTGGGCAACGATTCCCCGCTGCCTCTTGTAGGGCTGCCGCTTGCGGCAAGCCGCCATTGCCCCTCGGCCCCATCACGGCAAACGCGGGCGACACGCCCGTGGCTACATCCCCGGCCTAGTGTAGCAGCGGCCGTCTCGGCCGCTCCCTATTGCCTCTCGGTCATCCCCTCGGCCCGACCACCGCAAACGCGGGCGACACGCCCGCGGCTACATCCCCGTCCTGATGTAGCAGCGGCCGTCTCGGCCGCTCCCTGTTGCCTCTCGGCCGTCCCCTCGCCCCGACCACCGCAAACGCGGGCGACACGCCCGCGGCTACATCCCCGTCCTGATGTAGCAGCGGCCGTCTCGGCCGCTCCCTGTTGCTTCTCGGTCATCCCTCTCGCCCCCTCCCGCCGGCTTCTTGGAACCTACTTGTTCAGTTCCATCATCTTCTGGCGGAAGAACGCGCCGTGCGTGCTCGGCGTGTAGTCCCAGTCGAGAATGAGGTTCGGCGTCCAGAGCGGATCAAACACCCACGGTGTCCAGGAGATGCCACGCTCTTCGAAGAATTTGATGATGGCCTCACCGTAAACTTCGTCGCCGATCACCGGATTGTGTGACCCCGGCTCGTCCTCTCTCATGAAACCAAACTCGGTCGCAATGACCGGATAGTTCTGCGCGGCAAAACCCCAGATCTGCTCCCAATCGTAGTCCCAGTTCTTCGACTTCTGCGGATAGGGATGCACCACGTAGCCAATGCCCTTGGCTTCGATCGGCTCACGCTGGATGTTGCGCAGGTCGTAGCCCCAGTTGAAGCCGCAGACGAGCGGCACCACCTTGGGGTCGATCTTCTGGATCATCCAAATCAGGTCCTCGAGGAAGGCTTTGTAGTCGCCCCACGGCATGCGACCGAACTGGCCGTTGTAGTTGGTGGCCTCGTTCCAGAGTTCGTAAAACGCCACCGTCGGATTGTTGCGGTAGCGGTTCGCAATGGTGTGCCAGAAACGGAAGGTCTCATCGCGCGAGGTGATGTAGTTGGGACCGTGAAACACACCCGTGAGCGGGTTGCCGATGGTGTGCCAGTCGATGATCACATACATGTCCAACTCGCCCGCCCAGCGCACCGCGTCGTCCAGCATCGAGAGGTATTGTTTCTCGCCCAGCGCCTTCCAGTGACCCGGGTGAATCGGGATGCGCACCAGGTTGGCGTTCCAGCTCTTGGCCGCTTCAAAATACCCGCGGCCCCAGACGCCGCGCTCCAGCAATGAGGCCGGATCGGAGAAGGCGAGTCCACGAAAGATCACCGTCTCGCCCGCCTCATTCACGAAACGATTGCCATCGACACCGATGAACGACTGCTGCGCCGTCGCCTCCATCGCTTCAGGGCGGTCGCTGAAGGTCTGCTCAGCGACAGCGGTGCTGCCAATTCCCGCCCACGTCACCAAAAGCGACGCGGCGATTGCACGAACGGAAAGGGTTTTTAGCGAGGACACCCCTAGGAAATCAGCCATTTTTGCCACCCGGGCAACCCCCTTCCCTGCGCACTTTTGGCGCTCTTTTCCAAAACCGGTTCAATTGCACATTTCCGGCTCCGGGGGTCGACTTCCGCCATCGTTAGGCACAAAAACTGCGGCCGGAACCACCCCATTCCCATGCTCGATCGACTCACCCCACGTCCCGCGCAGCGTGTTATCTGGCTCACGCTGAGCATCGCCGGCCTCGGTCTCCTCCTGACCGGCTGTCAAAACTCCGGCATCCGGTCCCGCGGCAATCTCGTCGCCCAGCGCGACAGCACCCCGGCCTCCGCCCGCCCCTTTTCCGTCACCGAACAGGCCGTTATTCTCGAAGCCGCCCGCGCCTGGCACAAAGCCTACGGCAACGAATCGCACCTGTATCAACTCGATCCCTACGATCGTCGCATCACCCGCTCCCTGCGCACCGCCCTGAGCGAGATCTGTCGACCGTTGCCCAAAGACCTCAGCGCCGAGGATCCCCACCTCTTCACCCTCTCCATCGACGAAGCTGATTTGCCGCAGGGTAACTTCGCCTACGCCTCGATCCGGGTGGGCAACCGCTACGAGGTCTCCGAACACGCTTACGTCTACGAAGCCGTCGGCGACCGCTGGGAGTTTCGCGATCACTACCTGATCGCCGAGGGCCTCATGCAGGTGGCGTTGATCGACTTCGGCTGGGAAGCCTACTGCCGCGACAAAGGCATCAAGGTCGCCCGCCGCGACGACTAGGATCCGACGGCCACCGCCCCGACCGTCCCGCTCAGTCTTCGCCGAGCTGCTTTTTGAGGATGTCCATCACGTCGCGAAATTTCGCGGCGTTGGACTCATCGGCTTCCACCAGATTGGTGTGCATGTCGAGCACCAGCCGGGCCGCCGCGACTTCGTCGGAGACGGGCTTGCACTCGAGCGGACCCGACGCCGCACCGGACGTCGCCGCACTCGCTCCGTCGTCGACGGTGAGCAGACGGGTGAGGCCGAGGTTGCGCACGAGCTCAGCGTTGCGCTCGTTGAGATTGCAGACGACCAGCGAGCCGCGCGGCTCGGTCTTGCGCAGTTGCAGCGAGGTGCCGGCCAGCAGGCCGAGGAAGGTGCTGTCCATGCCGGAGCAGCCCTCAAAATCCATCACGAAGCGCCGCTTCCCCTCGGCGATCGCGCCTTCGACAAACTCCTTCACACAGGAGCAATTTTGGAACGATGCCTTGCCCTCAATCCGGATAGCGACCGGATCAGAATCGGGATCGACGAGGAAACGGGTTTCGGAGGAAGAGGACACGGCGAGAAAAAAGCCGGAGAGCGGCAAGCGCTCTCCGGCATTGGAAGGGTTTAGTTGCGGGCGATGATTTGACGCAACACGTAAGGCAGGATGCCGCCGTGTTGGTAATAATCGACCTCGATCGGCGTATCGATACGGCAGGTGACGGTGACGTCTTCGGTGCTGCCATCCTTGCGGGTGATGCGCAGGGTGAGGTCCTGCTGCGGCTTCACGTCGGTGGAGAGACCGAGGACGTCGAAGACCTCCGTGCCGTCGAGGCCGAGGGACTTCGCGCCGGTGCCGTCTTTGAACTGCAGCGGCAGCACGCCCATGCCCACGAGGTTGGAGCGGTGAATGCGTTCGAAGGACTCCGCCACCACGGCCTTCACGCCGAGGAGGTTGGTTCCCTTGGCGGCCCAGTCACGGGAGGAGCCGGTGCCGTATTCCTGACCAGCGATCACGATCAACGGGGTGCCGCGTTCCTTGTAGGCCATCGCGGCGTCGTAGATCGACATCTCGGTGCCTTCCGGCTGGAGCACGGTGTAACCACCCTCCTTCGGCGCGACCATGAGGTTCTTGATGCGCACGTTGGCAAAGGTGCCGCGGGTCATGATGCGGTCGTTGCCGCGGCGGGATCCGTAGGAGTTGAAGTCGACAAAATCGACGCCGTTCTCGGTGAGGAAACGACCCGCCGGGGAGTCCTTCTTGATGGCACCGGCCGGCGAGATGTGGTCGGTGGTGACCGAGTCGCCGAAGATGCCCATCGGGCGGGCGCCCTTGATCTCGGCGATGGTGCCGGGCTCGAGGGAGAAGTCGGTGAAGAACGGGGGCTCCTGGATGTAGGTGGACTCGCGGTCCCACTCGTAGACGTTGCCCACGGAGGACGGGATCTCGTTCCACTTCGGGTTTTGCGAGGTGAAGTCGCTGTAGAGGGACTTGAAGACCTCGGGCTTGAGCGCGGCGGCCATCTGGTCGCGGATCTCAGTGAGGGTCGGCCAGAGGTCCTTCAGGTAAACATCGTTGCCGTCCTTGTCCTGCGCGATCGGGTCGGTCGACATGTTGAGGTCAACGCGGCCGGCGAGCGCAAAGGCCACCACCAGCGGCGGCGACATGAGGAAGTTGGACTTGATGTTCTGGTGGACGCGGGCCTCGAAGTTGCGGTTGCCGGAGAGCACGGAGGCGGCTACGAGATCGTTGTCGACGACGGCCTTTTCGATCTCGGGATCGAGCGGACCGGAGTTGCCGATGCAGGTGGTGCAGCCGTAACCAACGGTCTGGAAACCGAGCTGGTCGAGGTAGGGTTGCAGGCCGGTCTTGGCGAGGTAATCGGTGACCACGCGGGAACCGGGAGCGAGGGAGGACTTCACCAACGGGTTGACCGAGAGACCGCGCTCGACCGCCTTCTTGGCGAGCAGGCCGGCCGCGAGCATGACGCTCGGGTTGGAGGTGTTGGTGCAGGACGTGATGGCGGCGATGAGCACGCTGCCGTTGGCCAGCTCCGGCGTCTCCACGCAGTCGGGAGTCGGACGGTTGGCGGCCATCTCGTTGATGCTGGCGGCACTGATGTCGGCCTTGGCGGCCTCTTCTTCGGAAACGGTTTCCTGCTTGCCGCCGCCCACGTGCGGGGCGAGCGCGACCTTCTTGGTCAGGTCGGCCTCACCGCGACCGAAGCCACCGTCGGCGACCGGGGAGGTCAGGAGCGAGTTGAAGCGATCGCCCAGCTCCGGCAGCACGATGCGGTCCTGCGGACGTTTCGGACCGGCGACGGACGGCACGACGGAGGACAGGTCGAGTTCGACGTCGACCGAGTAATCGACCGCGCCCTTTTCGGGGATGCCCCACAGGCCCTGGGCCTTGTAGTAGGCTTCGTAGAGGGAAACGTGTTCCTCGGAGCGGCCGGTGCCGCGCAGATAAAGGGAGGTCTCTTCGTCGATCGGGAAGAAGCCCATGGTCGCGCCGTATTCCGGGGCCATGTTGGCGATGGTCGCGCGGTCGACGAGCGGGAGAGCCTTCGCGCCCGGGCCGTAGAACTCGACGAACTTGCCGACCACCTTGTGCTTGCGCAGCAGCTCCGTGATGGTGAGCGCGAGGTCGGTGGCGGTGACGCCTTCCTGCAGCGCACCGGTGAGGTGCACACCCACGACGTCCGGGGTGAGGAAATAGACCGGCTGGCCGAGCATGCCGGCCTCGGCCTCGATGCCACCCACGCCCCAACCGACGACGCCGAGGCCGTTGATCATGGTGGTGTGGGAGTCGGTGCCGACGAGGGTGTCGGGATAGTAGGTGTTGTTGGCATCCTTGAGCACGCCCTTGGCGAGATACTCGAGGTTGACCTGGTGCACGATGCCGATGCCGGGAGGCACGACCTTGAACGTATCAAAAGCCTGCATACCCCACTTCACGAACTGATAGCGTTCGCGGTTGCGCTTGAACTCGAGTTCGAGGTTCTGCGCGAGTGCTTCGGCCGAACCGGCGAAGTCCACCTGCACGGAGTGGTCGACCACCAGATCCACCGGCACGAGCGGCTCGATGATCTTGGAATCCTTGCCCACCTTATCGACGGCCGAACGCATGGCGGCGAGGTCGACGAGGAGCGGCACCCCGGTGAAGTCCTGCAACACGATGCGAGCCACCACAAACGGCACCTCGGCGGTGCGGGCTGCCTTGGCCTCCCAGCCGGCGAGCGCGGCCACGGCGTCTTCCGTCACCCGCTTGCCATCACAATTACGCAACAGCGACTCGAGCACGATTCGGATCGAGACCGGCAGGCGGTCGATCGCATAACCGGCGTCCTTGAGGGCAGGCAGCGAGTAGAAGGCATGGGAGGCACCATTTGCTTCGAAGGTGCTCCGCGTATTGAACGGGTTCGGGAGGCTCATGTTGGGTCTGTTACTTTATGCTTAAATCGGGGAGACGCTCGCCGTGGCCCACGGTCGGGACAGCCCCGACGAGCGGAAGAAAACACGCGGTCGCCAATCGGACCGCGACGGTGGCTTAGCTGGCCAAGGCGGCCTTGACGGCCTCGAAGTCCGGCAGCTCGGTCGGGGCCGGGGTCTGCTCGGCGTATTTCACCACGCCGTCCTTGCCGATCACGAAGGCGGCGCGGGCGGAGGTGTCACCGATGCCGGCGAGCCCCGGAAACACGACGTCGTAGGCCTTGGTGACGTCCTTGTTCAGGTCGGAGACCAGGGTGATGTCGATCTTGTTGGCCTTGGCCCAGGCTTCCTGCGCGAACGGGCTGTCGACGCTGATGCCGATGACGCTGGCGCCGAGGTCGGCGTATTGGGCGAGACCCGCGGTCACGTCGCAGAATTCTTGGGTGCACACGCCGGTGAACGCGAGGGGGAAGAAGAGCAACACCGTGGCCTTCTCGCCAAAGTTGTCGCTCAGCTTCACATCGACCAGACCTTCGGCGGTCTTGCTCTTGAGCGTGAAATCGGGGGCGGTGGATCCTACTGCGATGGGCATGGTATCTTAAAGTTCGTGGTTCGAATTGGATTCCGCCCCACCAAGGAGGCGAAAAGGACCCTGAACTTACGTAGCAGCCGGAGGGCGTCGCAATCCGTTTTTACGAATAGAAGCCCCTCTATTTTCCGACTTTGCGTTTTCATTAGCAGGCCTGACCCCGCCGCCGCGGCCTTCACGTTATTGCCCTTGCCCCACCCTGCGCCCGCCCGCTTTTTTGAACGTTTTCCCGATGACTATCCTCGAAGAGCTTCAATGGCGCGGCCTCTACGCCGACTGCACCGATCTGGATGCGCTCACCGAGCGCCTGGCCCAGGGTCCCACCACCCTTTACGCCGGCTTCGATCCCACCGCCGACAGCCTTCACGTGGGCAACCTCGTGCCGCTGCTCGCCCTGCGCCGCTTCCAGGATTACGGCCACCATCCCATCGCCCTCGCCGGCGGCGCCACCGGCATGATCGGCGACCCGTCCGGCAAGTCCTCCGAGCGCAACCTGCAGACGCCCGAACAGGTCAGCGCCAACATCGCCGCCATCAAAGGCCAGCTCGCCAGGTTCCTCGATTTCGAGAACAGCACCAACCCCGCCCGTCTCGTCGACAACGCCTCCTGGACCGCGCCCTTCAGCTTCCTCGATTTCCTGCGCGATGTCGGCAAACACTTCCCGGTGAATCTCATGCTGGCCAAAGACAGTGTGCGCACCCGCCTCGAGGAAGGCGGCATCAGCTACACCGAGTTCAGCTACATGCTGCTCCAGGCCCACGACTTCTACCACCTGCGCACCGACACCCAATGCGAACTGCAGGTCGGCGCGACCGACCAATGGGGCAACATCACCGCCGGCACCGAACTCATCCGCCGCAAGTCCGGCGCCACCGCTTGGGGCCTCACCTTCCCGCTGCTCACCAAGTCCGACGGCACCAAATACGGCAAGAGCGCCAGCGGCGCCGTGTGGCTCGATCCGAAGCGCACCACCCCCTACCGCTTCTACCAGTTCTTCATGCAGGCCGAGGACGCCGACGTGATCAAACTGCTCAAGGTCCTCACCTTCCTGCCCAAGGAGGAGATCGACGCCCTCGAAACCGAACTCGCCGCCAACCCCGGCGCCCGCGCCTCGCAGAAAGCACTCGCCCAAGCCGTCACCACCCTCGTCCATGGCGAGGACGTCTGCGCCGACGCCATGCGCGCCTCCACCATCATGTTCGGCGGTGGCCTCGATGGCATCAGCGAATCCGTGTTTGAGGACGTCGTCGGCGAAGTGCCCACCACCGACATCGCCGCCGACGCCTTCGCCGGTGAAGGCACCAACGTCATCGACATCGTCGTCGCCGCGAAGCTCTGCCCGTCCAAGGGTCAGGCCCGCAAAGACATCACCGCCGGCGGCATCTACGTGAACAACGAACGTTGCGCCGACATCGCCCGCCAGCTCACGACGAGCGACCTGCTCTTCGGCAAGTATCTCCTGCTCCGCAAGGGTAAGCGCAACTACGCCGTCCTGCGCGTAAGCTAAACCCACCCACTTCCCATGGCCGCTCCCGCCACCACCTGGACCCTCGAAAGCTACTTCCCCACTTTCGACGGGCCGGAACATCGTGCCTTCCTCCAAACCCTCGCAGCCGATCTCGCCAGCGGCCTGCAGACGACCGCCGCCACCGCGCCCCTCGACGCGACCAACGCCGACACTTGGGTGCAACGGTTCCTCGCCTGGGAGGACGTGACCGCGCGCCTGCATCACCTCAGCTCCTACCTCGACTGCCTCGGCTCGGCCGACGCCGCCAATGAGGCCTACCAAAGCGCCGAAGCCGCCCTCGCCCAACTCCAGGCCGGCTTGAGCAAACTCACCACCGCCTTGGAGTGCGGCCTGCGCGACGCGAGCGCCGAGGTTTGGGACGCCTTCATCGCCGACGAACGTCTGACCGATGCCGCCCACACCGCCGGCCGTCTGCGCGCCTCCGCCCAACAGCGCATGAGCACCGAGTCCGAGGCCCTCGCGGCCGATCTCGGCGTCGACGGCATCAGCGCCTGGGGCCGCCTCTACGGCACCCTCACCGGCAAGATGAGCTTCCCCCTCACGTGGCCCGATGGTCGCACCGAAACCGTGCCCATGTCGCAGCGCCGCTCGTTGCTTAATCACCCCGACCGCCGCGTGCGCGCCGCCGCCTTCACTTCCAGCAACCGCGTCTGGGAAGCCAACGAGGACACGCTCGGCGCCGCCCTTAACGCCATCGCCGGCACGCGCCACACCCTCTATGCCCGCCGCGGTCAGCCGCATTTCCTCGACGCGCCCCTGCACGACGCCGCGCTCTCGCGCGCCAGCCTCGAGGCGATGATGGAGGCCATTCAAAACCAAACCGAGGTCGGCCGCCGCATCCTGCGCCTCAACGCCCGCCTCCAAGGCACGCCGACCCTCGCTTGGTATGACCTCTCCGCCCCGCAGTTGAAGGACACCTTGCCCGCCCTCGACTGGCCGCGCGCCACCGCGCTGGTTGAGTCCGCCTTCGGCGCCGCCTACCCGGACCTGCAGGCCTACTTCCGCCACATGCTCGAACACCGCTGGATCGAGTCGGAGAAACGCCCCAACAAACGCGCCGGCGCCTTCGCCACCGGTTCCGCCCTCACCCGCGAGGAGCGCATTTACATGACCTACGGTGGCACGATGGAAGACGTCACCACCCTCGCCCACGAAACGGGTCACACGTGGCATTCGCATCTGCTCAATTCCCTGCGCCCCTGCGCGCAGGACTACCCGATGACGCTCGCCGAAACCGCGTCCACGTTCGCGGAGAAGCTGCTTTTCGACGGTCTGCTCGCCGATCCAAATCTGGATGCCGCCCAGCGCGCGTTCCTCACCGCTCAGGTCGTTTCGCACGCGCCGTCCTACCTGCTCGATATTCCGGTGCGCTTCAAATTTGAGTCGGCCTTCTACGCCGAACGTCAGTCCGGTCTGGTCCCGGTGAGTCGCATCAAGGAACTCATGGTCGAAGCCCAGCGCGAAATGTTCGGCGACGTCCTGGAAGTCGGCGGCGAAGACCCGTGGTTCTGGGCGTCGAAGCTGCATTTCTACATCACCGACCTCTCGTTCTACAATTTCCCCTACACCTTCGGCTTCCTCCTCAGCTCGGCGCTGTATCAGGAATTTAAGCACGAGGGCGCGGCCTTCCTGCCGCGCTATGAAAAGTTTCTCAGCCTCACCGGTCGCGCCACCTGCGAGGAGGTCGTGCGCCAGTCCCTCGGCCGCGACCTCACCGATCCCGCCTTCTGGGCCGAGGCCATCAACGCGATCAACCCGCAGGTCGACGCCTACGCCGCCGCCGTCGACGCCCTCTCCTAGCTCGAAGTGTAGGGCCTCACCTGGTGTGAGGCCGCCCCGCTTTTATTAAGCCTTTGTAAAGCCGGCCCGGCCTTTGGTTAAGCCCGGGTAAAAGCCGGAACGTTCGCGACTTAGCGTGCGTCTCTCGCGGCATGTCCCCTCGTGCTGCCTACCTTGCTCTGCCCTTGTTCACCGTCGCCGCGGTCGGCGTGATCCGCGCCGAACGTGTGCCCGTCCTGCCCGATGACCCGGCCAACTACGCCGACATCGCGCTGCCGGCCTACCTGCTCGAAAACCAGATTCCGGGCAACTCGCCCTTCCAGAATGCCGCCGCCGACAATGATTCGACGCCCGCCGACAATCCGACCACCGACGACGGTGCCACGCTCGGCCGGGTGTTGTTCTACGACATCAACCTGAGCGCCAACGGCACCGTCTCCTGCGCGTCCTGCCACGATCAATCCGCCGGCTTCAGCGACTCGCGCCAACTCAGCCTCGGCTTCGCCGGCGGCGAAACGCGCCGTCACTCCATGAGCCTCACCAACGCGCGCTTCAACGACTCGGGTAAATACTTCTGGGACGAACGCGCCGACTCCCTCGAAGCTCAGGTGCTCATGCCCTTCCAGGACGAGGTCGAGATGGGCCTCACCCTCGAACAGCTCGTATCCATTGTTTCAGCACAGGATTATTATCCGACCCTCTTCACCCACGCCTTCGGCGATGACACCATCGACGCCGATCGCATCGCCCGCGCTCTCGCCCAGTTTGTGCGCAGTATGGTGAGCACCAACAGCCGCTACGATCAGGGACGCTCCAGCGTCAACAGCCCCACCGATCCCTTCCCCAACTTCACGGCGCAGGAGAATCAGGGCAAAGCCATCTTCTACGGCGTCGGCCGCAACGGTCCGTCCTGCATCGACTGCCACACCACCGAAGCCTTCATCAGTCCCGGCCTCTTCACCCCGCACGCCAGCACCACCACCGGCGCGACCAACAACGGCCTCGACCGCGTCTCAACCAACGACCTCGGCATCGCCGAATCCACCGGCAACGTCAACGACACCGGCCGCTTCCGCGTGCCGTCGCTGCGCAATGTCGCGGTCACCGCTCCCTTCATGCACGACGGCCGCTTCAACACCCTGCGCGAGGTGATGGATTTCTACGCCCGCGACATCCAGCCCCACGCCCAACTCGCCGAGATCCTGCAGCCGCCCCCCGGACAACAGCCCCGCATCGGCCTCAACAACAACGACCGCAACGCCCTCGTCGCCTTCCTCCGCACCCTCACCGACGAAACCCTGCTCACCGATGCCAAGTTCAGCGACCCCTTCGTCGAGGTGACCGTGCCAGACGACGAAACGCCCACCACCCCGACCCCGGAACCCGAGCCGGACCCGGAACCCGATCCCCAGCCCGAACCCGATCCCGTCGTCGTCACGCCCCCGCCCGCCCTCTCCAACCTCTCCAGCCGCGCCTACCTGTCGACCACCAGCGGCGCGATGGTTTCGGGTTTCGTGGTCTCCGGCGACGCGCCCAAAACCCTTCTCATTCGCGGCATCGGACCCTCCCTCGCCACCTTCGGTCTCAACGACGCCTTGCCCCGTCCCCAGCTCAGTCTTTTCGCCCTCGGCAACGATACCCCGCTGGCCACCGCCGGCGCCTGGCACGAACAGCCTGATGCGACCGACCTCGCCGCCATCACCGCGCAGCTCGGTGCCTTCACGCTATCCACCGACGCCGCCGACAGCGCCCTGCTTGTGACGCTCGATCCCGGCATCTACACGGTGCACCTGCGCGACCGCGACGGGTTGTCGGGCAATGGACTCATCGAAGTCTACGACGCCGACGCGATCGCCGAGAGTGAGATGGCCAATCTATCCGTGCGCGCCGACCTCACGCGCCCGGGAGAAGTGCTCTTGCCCGGTTTTGTGGTGCCCGGCGACACGCCCCGCACCTTTCTGCTCCGCGCCGTGGGACCGGCTCTCGCCGACTTTGGCCTCACCACCGCAGCCGACAATCCCCGCCTCACTGTGCTGAATGCCAACGGTGCCACCGTCGTCACCAACGACGACTGGGACCGCGCCGGCAACGCGACTCAGATCGAAGACGCCACCCAAGCCGTCGGCGCGTTTGCCCTGCCCGCCAACAGTCGCGACGCCGCCACCGTTGTCGCCCTCCCGCCCGGCGCCTACACCGTGCGCGTCGATTCTCCCACCGGTTCCACCGGCACCGTCCTCATCGAACTCTACCCGGTGACGCTCTGATTGAAGCAGGGATCGCCGACTACCCGCAGCGCGAGCAAGCTCGCAGCCTACATTTCGGGTTCGATCACACGCTGTAGGCTGCGAGCTTGCTCGCGCTGCGTTGCCTCTCGGCTACGACCGCCCCAGCAACCAATTCCAGACCCGCAACCACGAATGCGACGCGACCTCGCGCCCGGCTTGAAACGTCTCCCAATCGCTCGCCGTCATGATGCCCACCGGGCCGTGCCGAATCCCGCCCCAAGAGCGTTCATCATACACGCGCACCGCGACCACATTCGCCTTCTCGCCGGCGCGCAGACTCCCGGCCGGAAACGTATACACCCGCGGGCGTTCCCAAACGCGATCCTCCGCCGAGGTCGCATGGGTTTCGCCGATCAATTCCCCGTTCAGGTAGGTCTCGTCTTCGTCGTCCACTGCCCCCAACACCAGCACGAGTGAGTCGTCGGCCGCCAATCCCTCCGGGGCCGTAAACGCCACGCGATACCAGAGGTGGCCGTCAAACCCTTCCTTGCCCTGCAAGTCCCAGTTGCCTGGCACGACCACCGGCGAAAATTCCGCTGTATCCACCTCAACCCTACAGTAGTCCGGCTGGTCATCCACGCTGAGCTGCCACTCTCCCGTCAAATCCACCAACGGCGCCGGCAATGCCTGCACCATCAGCGCCGGATCCCCGGCCATCATGCCGCCACCGAGCCGTTCATCCCACACCCGCACCGCGATCAAGTTCTTCGCGCCCGCCCGCACCAGCTGCCGCGGCACCGCGTAGCGCCGATGCACATCGTAAGCCGACTGACCACCCGCCTTCAGCTCCCCGTGACGGCCGAGGTATTCACCATTCAACCACACTTCATCGGCGTCATCGATGCGGCCGAGCCGCAGGTAAAAACTCCCTTCGGGCAACGTCGCCGGTGCGGTGAAGTGGCCCCGATACCATGCGAAACCATCGTAGTCCGCGTAACCCTCCGACTCCCACCGCGAGTCCACCGCGATCTCCGACCAGCTGCTGTCGTCCCACGCCGCCGCCGACCAACGCGTGTCGTCACCGGTGTGGAAGCGCCAACCGTCGTCGAGCGAAAGCACCCGCTGCGCCGCGGACGGCACATAAAAAGTCTCGTCCGTCGCCCGCCAGGCCGAGACCGCACTGCCACGGGAACGGTCGCCATCGTCGTCATCATCGTTGAACGCGGAAACCAACACGCCTCCCGTGCCCGCCAGCGCGGCGATCACCGACGACAAAAACACCGCCATGGCTTTCGCCGGATGGGCCTGGGCTTCTTCTTTGCTCAGGGGGTCTTTCTTTTGCGCCAATCGTTTCGCGGGGATCATCATGACTCTGTCTCTCCTTTGTCTGTCTTGCTTCCACTGCTGCCGCCTTTGCGCCGCCGCACCGCGTCGCGCAGAAGGTATTCCACCTGTCCGTTTACACTGCGCATCTCCTGATGCGCCCACGCTTCGATCTCGGCCCACAGCTTGGGGTCGATGCGCATGAGGAAGGATTTTTTGCCGGGACTCGCCATGACTAACGTTGCCCCACAGAGCTAGGCAGCTCGTCGCCCGTCTCAACCCACGCCGACGGATAGGCGCAACTCGGACCAGCCCACATCGGCGTGGTCAACAATCCAACCGTGGGCCTCGCCCCACTCGCGCCGGCCACCAGCCAGCACGCGACCAGCAGCACGACCAGCGCCCGCCACGCACACCCAGCGGTGCTCCAGCAGGCGGGCATCAAACACGCCCAGGTTCTGTGCCACAATCCGCTCACGATCAGCGTTCCTTCGTCATGGCCTGCATCAGGCGCGTGCCGGCGACGGCCACGCCGCCGGCCGGACGCCACCCGCGCGTGATGGCTTGGTTCACCTGCGCGTTCAGTTCGTCCACGGCCTTCTTAAACGATAGGCCCATGGTGACGGCGATCACGGTGTAGGTATCCATTTTCTGAATAAGCCGAGGGTGATCAGGAATAAAGCGTGCCGGTGTTCACCACCGGAGTGACTTCGTTTTCGCCGCACAGGACTACCAGCAGGTTGCTGATCATCGAGGCCTTGCGCTCGGTATCGAGGTCGACGACGCCCTTCTTCTCGAGTTCGTCGAGGGCCATCTCGACCATGTCGACCGCGCCCTGCACGATCTTGGTGCGCGCGGCGATGACGGCTTCGGCCTGCTGACGACGCAGCATGGCCTGGGCGATTTCGGGTGCGTAAGCGAGGTGCGTCAGCCGCGCTTCCTCGACCTCCACGCCTGCCTTTTCCAAGCGCTTCTGCAACTCCACCGCGAGCGCGTCAGAGACCGCATCGGTGGAAGAGCGCAGCGTCATGTCCTCGTCTTCGCCATCGTAGGCATAACCACTGGCGAGATGACGCACGGCCGATTCACTCTGCACCGCAACGTAGTGCTCGTATTGATCGACATCAAAAACGGCCTGCGCGGTATCGCGCACCCGCCACACGACGACGGCTGCGATTTCGATCGGGTTGCCGTTCTTGTCGTTCACCTTGAGCTTGTCGCCGTTGAGGTTGCGGGAGCGCAGCGACACCTTCTGGCGCTTCATGAACGGGTTCACCCAATAGAAGCCGCTGGTGCGCACGGTGCCTTTGTAGGTGCCGAAGAGGATCAACACCGCTGCTTCGTTTGGCTGCAGCGTGAAAAAGCCGCAGCTCATCAGGATCGCGGTCAACAGCAGCAACACGCCGAGGATGGCGAGCAGCGGCACCTTGGCGACCGCGGCACCGATGATGAGCGCCACCACCGCCAAGTAGGAAAATAGATTGAGGGCGAGAAACGCCCAACCACTGGCGGATGAAATGCGCTGCTCGTGGTTGGCGGTGGAGGATGGGGTGTTCGTATTCATGGTAAATCTGTTACGATTTCAAAGTGATATCACTTTGAAATCGGATAACCAGATTAAAACACCGCGTTACAAATGCGCCGAACCGCTGTAGCCCGACGGTCCCCCGCCCGGCCCGCGCGTTACGTTTCAGTCAGCCTGCTCCGAAACCGGCGGCTCCCAGAGCTCCACCTTGTTGCCTTCCGGATCGATCACCCAACCGAACTTGCCGAACTCCGACTCCTCGCGATTCGGCAAAACCTGCACGCCCTCGGCGGCCAGGTCGCTCAGCAACTGATCGAGATTGGCGACCCGAAAGTTCATCATGAAGGGCTGCTTGCTCGGCTCGAAGTAAGTCGTGTCGGCCGGAAACGCGCTCCACGCCGTCGTGCCCTTGCGCGAGGGATCCTGATCCTCCCGCCACTTGAAGGAACACCCGCCCCAATCTTCGACCGGCAGGCCGAGCCGATCCCGATACCACGCACTGAGTGTCGCTTGATCCTGCGCTTTGAAAAAAATGCCACCGAGACCGGTGACACGCGGAGAGGTCGGTTTTGCATCAGCCATGGGCCGGGACACAAACCGCCCGGCACCCCGACGCCAATCCACAAAAAACCGACGTCGGCACGGAGCCAGACGTCGGTTCGACAAAAGAAATGGGTCCGATCGGAGCGGTCAGTCGTCGCTTCGTCCCTGCAGAATCATGAGGATGTGCAGGAGCGAACCCAGCGAGGCCGCAAAGGCCGCGATGTAGGTGAGCGCCGCCGCATCGAGCGTTTCATTCACCCCACGCATTTCGTCCTGGTCGACGATGCCGAGCGAGACGAGCTGCTGCTTGGCTCGACGCGTGGCGTCGAACTCAACCGGCAGGGTCACCAGCTGGAACAAACAGATCACCGCCAGGGCGACCGCGCCCCACATAAGCAGGTCGTATCCAAAGGCCTTTGCACCAAAAACCATCAACAGGATGCCGCCGGTGATGACGTAGTTGGACACGCCGGCTGCGATCTGCGTGGCGGGAGCCATGGTCTGACGAATCGTCATCATGGAGTAACCCACCTTGTGCTGGATGGCGTGACCGGCTTCGTGCGCCGCGACGCCCAACGCCGCCAGACTTGTGCCGCGGTAGTTGTGCTGCGAGAGCGCCAGGCGCTTCTTGATGGGATCGTAATGGTCGGTGAGTTCCCCGGGCACTTGCACGATTTCGACGTCGTGAATACCCGCCGAATTCATCACGGCCTGCGCCGCTTCATAACCGGTGATCCGACCACGCGACGGGATTTGCACGTTTTTGTTGTAAGCGTTGCGAATCTTCGACTGCGCGTAGAAGCCGAAAAGCATCGGCCCGATGATGAGGATAATCCAGATGAGCATAGTGGTTTAAAGGGTTGGGTCGCCTTCCGCAGATTGTGCGCCAGCCAGAAAGGTTCCCCCGGCACACGGTGCGAGACAGAGCAACTTATTCACCCGCCCGGCTTTGCAAGTAGATCCGGCCGGGAGTGGAATTCGGCCACCGTTTTATAACCGGACATCGTGACCCAACCACCGGGACACCGCGACCCGACCGCACCCCGTCTCGTCACACGGATCAGAACGGGAAGCCGATGGAGAAATGCAGCGTGCCATCGGGGTCGAGCGGCCGCGGAGTCAGGTTGTGCCCATACTCCAAGCGCACTGGTCCGATGAGCGTCTGGTAACGCAGCCCTAGGCCGACCGAGTGCAGTTGCACGTCCCACAGGCCGTCCTGGATTCGCGCCGTCTCGCCCAACGCATCGTAGAACAACACCGCGCTGATCCGCCGTGTGAGCGCCTGCTCAAACTCCACGTTCAGCAGCGTAAAACTCTTCGCGCCCACAAACTCCCCGGCCCCGTTGCGCGGCGAAGCTTCGCCCGTGGTCATGCCGCGCAGGCTGTTTTCACCGCCCGGAAAAAAGCGTTTGTTCGCCGGCAGCCAGCGATCGGAATCCTGCCCGAGCGTGAGCACGGTGCCATGCGTCAGCCCGACGTGCAGCCAGTTCGTATCGCCCAGCGGACGGTGCCACGACAGCCCGGCCTCCAGCCGCTGAAAACCCGATTCACCACCCAGCACCGGATCGGCCGCTTCGATCTGCGCGAACCACCTCAGCCCCTCGTGCGGCACGAGCGGATTGTCCCGCCCGTCGTGACTCAGGCCGAGCGTCAAACTCGCGCTTGTGGTGTCGACCACGTCCATCGCCCGGGTGCCCAACTCACTCTCCCGACTGCGCAAATCCTGATAGGTGTAAGCCGCCGTGAAGTCGGCTTTGATCCACGCCAAATCGCGCCGCGTCACGCTGGCCACCGCGCCGTATTCCTGGCGCTGAAAGGACAGCTCCTCCCGGTCCAAGCCGAAGAGACGCAACTTGGCGTCGACCGTCTCTCCAAACAAATCCGGCACCGTGTAAACCATATCGCCGCGCAAACTCTTCAGCGATCCCACCGCTTCCAAGCGCAGCTGATGCGACCGGCGCAGCAAGTTAAACCCACGCAACTCCACACCACCACGCACCTGCTCGTAGCTGCCGTAGCCGAGCAACAAACTCGACTCCCACGGCTCCCGCTCCTCCAACACAAACACCGGGCTGCGTTGCCCGTCTGCCGCCGACTCGTAGCGCACATCCACCCCGGCCAGGGCGCGCAACCGTCCCAACCGTCGCCGGGTCGCTTCCACATCGCTCGGGTTGAGCGGCTCGCCGGCCGTCACCTCGACGCGCCGACGCAACACGCTGTCGGCCACCACCACGTCACCGGCAAACTGCACCGGCGCCGCGATCACCTGCGTGCCCGGCTCCACGCCGATGTGCACCGCGGCACCCATCGTGCCGTCGTCGGCGACCTCTCCTTCGCGCTCCGCCCGCAAGCGCACATCCACGTATCCAGCTTCGAAATACGCCTGCCGCACCTTCTCGACCTCGTCCTGCTGCCAGCCGCTGGTCCAGATCTGGTCCGCCGCTACCGGTAGGTCCGGAACATCGACGCCCGCCGGCGCGGCATCCGTATCGACCGACGTCACATACCATTGCCGCCCGGGGGCAATCTCCACGCGCACGGTGACTTCGCCGGTTTCGTGATTGCGCTCCTCGCTCACGGCCCGCGCCCGCGCATCGGCATAACCCCGCGCCGCCAGCCACACTTCGATTTGATCAAGCCCTTGCCGCAGACGCGCCGGCGTAAACATACGATCGCTGCGCAAATTGAGCAGGCCTCCGCTAGGCACCAAAAGCTCATGTGCTCGCTCCGACGACAGCACCGCTTCCCCGCCCTCGGTCGTCACCTCACCGAAGTGGTAACGCACCCCTTGGATCACCTCCAAATCCAGGCGCACCGCCTCCAATGGCCGCGGGAGCAGTTCGGCAAAACGATAATCAAAATGATGCTTCAGCACCTCCCCCGACGGTCGCTCGATCGTCGCGTCCACCTCGGCCCGCAGATAGCCGTTGGCCGCCACGGCCGAGAGCGTGAAAAACACCGCGTCCTCGATCGCGTTGGCATCGAGCGTGGAGCGCGTCTCGACCTGACTCAGGCTGCGCACGGACCGCTCGATCTTATTGCTCTCCAGCCAACCCGCGCCGCTCACGTTGAGTTCGGGCTCGGCCACCACACGGCCGACGCCCAACGCTCCGAGCGCGATCAGCGCGCCCAAACCTCTGCGCCACCAGGCGCTCATGGCTGCCCCTCCTCTTCGTCGGCAGCATCGTCTGCGTCGTCATCCTTCCATGGATACCAGCGCCAGCGCACCCCCGCGTTGTAGTAGTCAAACTCGTCGTATTCGCCGCTGAGCGTCCAGCGGTCATTCATCTGATAGTCGAAGCGATAGGTCTCCCGCCCGCGTCGGGAAAGCTGCTCACCGGTAGTGACGGTGAGTCGATCTCCCGGCTCTAGGCCCAACAAATCGCTCACGAGTTCACGACCCAAATACATGCCCAACTGCAGCCCGCGCTGACTCCCGCCCAGCGACCCCGCGGTATCGTCGTCAGGCGGCACGCCGGCCATGACAAACAACAACACATCGGCCGCTGGCAACGCCGGATCCGACGACATTTCCAGCCGCGGTTCACTGGCCGTGCCGCTCAACTCCAGGCTCAGATCGTAACCCAGTCGGCGGCCTTCGCCGCGCAGGAAAATTTCGGGCTCGTAGGGCGAGTTCGCGGTGAGACGGGCATACCCCTCTTCGACGTTAAAATTGGCGAAGGGCAGTTTGACCGTGCCCTCGTCGATCGTGACATCACCGATCGCGCGCGGGTTCAGCAGCGTGCCTTCCAGATGCGCGTCGATCGAGGCCACGCCGTTCATGATCGGCGTGCGCATGCGCATGAACCGTTCGCCCTGCACACTCACATCAAGCCGCCAGTCGCGGAACGGAGCCACCTCCACCGAAAAATAGGGCGGCCGCCCCGATTGCCGCGATCCGCCGCCACTGGGCACCAGCGAACGCACATCCGCCAGCATCAGACCGTCCCGCAATCCCACCTCACCGGCCACGGTGGTGGTGCCGTCACCCGCCGTGCGCAGACCCAGGTCCAGATCGCCGCGCAACAACACCCCTGTGCTGCGCACCAAGGGCACATTGCTGCCCTGCAAATGCAGATCGAGTTGCGGCGCCTTTCCGGCCGGCCATTCCACCGCGCCGTCGAGCGCCAGCGGCTGCCCCCCCATTGTCGCCTCGACCGATTCAAACTGAATGCTGCGCCCGGAAAAACTCAGGTCCGCATTCACGCCCTGCAACACGCCCAACGGACCGATCGGCCGCGTCACCGCGCCACGCAGTTTGAGTGATCCGTCGATCTCGCTGCCGCCACCAAAACTCAGTTGCAGAGCCAATGAACCCGTCGGCACGAGGTAGTCCGGCACGAAGCGCGCCACCGATGCGAGGTCCGCCTGCGGCACGCTCAGACTGGCTTCACCCCGCTCGCGCAGATAACCGAGCGGATCCTTCTGCAAGCTCTGCCAATCTTCCGGCGCGAGCGGAAGATAACCCGACGCATTCACGCCGTGGCCATCGATCTGCGCCGTGAGCGACTCGACGCGCAAACCTTCCCGACCGCCGGTCAAGCGCGCTTGGATGTCGCGCAGTTCCGGCCACTCCACGTCGCCCCAACGTTGATCAATCTGCAACCGGCTGAGCGCGATGCGGCCTTCGCCCTCAAGGTCGTTCCACGATCCGCCAAAATTCAGCTGCACGTCGGGCTGCGCGATCGTGACGCCGCTGGCTTTGCCGAGGGACTGCCAAAACTCGCGATTGGGTAGCAGCTTCGCCGCCAGCTCGATCGGTCCGCTCTCATCAATAACCACCAAACGCTCACCCCCACGCTCCCACGATATCGGCAGCGAACCGCTGATTTCCGCAAACGGTCGTTCGCCCTGCCCGACCACCAGACGTTCGATGCGCGTCGCCTTTTCGCCGCCGTCCAACTCCCAGGCGAAACGCACCCGACCGAGATTCGGCCACTCCACTTCCCCGCGCACCTTCGATGAAAACATCAGTGCCGTGTCGGTCCAATCGACGGCCAACTGCGCCGTCGCCAAGTCGGGCAAAAACTGCGGTGGCGCGACCAACCATTCCTGCGTCCAGGCCAACGCCGGTCGCTTCGCCGTGTAGCCGAGATGGCCGCGGTCCATGGAAACCTCACCCAGCTCGAGCCGTCCCACCGTGCCGACCAAAGCCAGCGCGTTCACCTGCAGGGCATCCGACCACGTCAGCGCAGTCGGTTGTTCCAACGCCAGCACCGTCGTTTCGGCACTGCTCACTTCCAGCTGATTGATCGTCACCTCGCGGTCCTCCCATTCACCAGCCGCCACCAACCGAGCCGCGGTATCCGTCGGCTCTACCGCCAACGTCCAGGCCGTGCGCTCCAAACCGCCCTCGGCGTGTGCGGTCAGCTGCAGCGGACGCAGTCCGCCCCATTGCAAACCGGTGACTTCCGCTTCCGCCTGCAGCGCCGGCTGACGCCAGGACCCGTCGGCCGTGCCAGAAAATTGAATACGCTCCACCTGCAGCCCCTCCGGCAGCCATGCCTCCACCGAAGCCACACTCACATCGCCAGAGAACTGCACGTCCTCCAACTCCGCCGTGGACACGTCACCACGCCCCGCGATCCGCACGTCGCCGCCCTTCCCGTCTTCGATGCGCAGCTGCTCGATTTCCCACTGCGGCCACGTCAGACGTCCGCTGACCTCCGCCGCCGGCACCTCCTGACCGCGCAGCACCACGCCCGTTGTGGAAAGTTCGCCGCTCACCTCCGGCCAATCGTCTCCGCGCGGTGCGACGTCGATGTGTCCCTGCACCATACCCCGCGCCTCCTGCAACCAAGGCAGTTCTTCCAACTGCGCCGTCAGCTCCAACCGCGACGGCTGCACCTCCCGCCAGCGCTCGCGTGAGATCAGCAAGGGTTCCGCCAAGGTCAGGCTCAATCCCGGCAGGTTGACCCGCCCCGTCTGAATTTCCAATTCGTCGACGCCACCCTGCGCCTGCAACGCGATCGCGACCGCCGGTATTTCGGCGTCCTCAACCACCTCACTTTGCAACGAAATTGAAATCGCCGCCCCCTCGCGCTCCACAAAGCTCAGGTCGATCTCCCCGCCCAACGCTTTACCGTAGTCCGCCAAACCGATCAGCGCCATGGGCAGAGATTCCAGTTGCGCGTCGAAGTGCAACGACTGCGGTCGCCAGCTCCAGTCCGGACCGACCGCCACCTGCATCGCCACGGGTTGATCGAGCACCTTGCCTTTAAAATCCACCCGTCGTTCGGCGGTGCTGCTCGTGGGCGCATCAAAAGCAAAGGTATCGAGCTCGACGTCACCAACGAAGTCGCGCCACGCGAGTTGGTCGATCTGCAGGCGTTCGCCGAGCTTCACCTCCACCTTCGTTGCCTGAAGCGTCTCCGCGTCCTCGCCGTCGCCCCACGCGACCTCGACGCCATCCACCGTGATCGGCGGGAGCGCGGCTTGCAGTTGATCCACCAGCTCGAACAGCGGTTGCGACGATTCACTCCACGGCGAGGGGGCTGCCTCATCCGTCGCGTCGGTCGTCGGCGTCGGCGTCACGGTCACGCGCAGTCCCGCGCCGACCACCGGACCGGCCGCACTGCGTTGGCGCCACCATTCCCACAGAGCCGGCAGTTCCACCCGCTCGGCTTCCACGCGCACCGGCGACTGCGCGTAGACCACCTGCGTCAACGCCCAGCGTCCGCCGTCCAGTCGTTCGTAGTCGGCAAAGGTCAGCCCGCGCGATTCGCCGAGCTGGCGCAGCGCGGCGCCCTGCCACCACGGCAACGTCAGCGCTGCTGCCCCGCAGAGCAGCAGCACGATCGCCAGAAGGATGAGCAGGCGTTTGATCACAAAGGTCAGGCCGAAGCCCGCAGCCCGCAGCGCTCGAGCAGGGCATTTACATCCGGGTCGCGTCCGCGGAACGCGCGGAACAGCGCAGCCGGATCCTCCGAGTTGCCCTTGCTCAGGATGTGGCGCACGAAGTCTGCACCGGTATCCGGATTGAAGATACCCTCCTCCTTAAACCGCCCGAAGGCATCGGCATCGAGCACCTCGGCCCACTTGTAGGAATAATAACCGGCCGCGTAACCCGTGGGGTCGCTGAACAGGTGACCAAAGCGGTAGAGGATCGGACGCCCGGCAGGCTCGGTCGGCACCATCGTGTCGGCCACGTCGGCGGTGATACGCTGCTCGAGCGTAGCGGCGTCGGCGAGGTAGGCCTCGGTGTTGGTGTGAAGGAGAAGGTCCATCTTGGCGAATTGCACTTGGCGCGTCGTCGCGCACGCGGAGCGAAAATTGCGCGCCGCTACCATCTTCTGAAACATGTCCTCCGGGATCGGTTCCCCGGTTTCATGATGGCGGGCGAAAAGATCGAGGCTTTCGCGCTCCCAGCACCAGTTCTCCATGATCTGCGAAGGCAGCTCCACGAAGTCCCAGGCCACGTTCACACCGTTGAGCGATTTGATCTCCACTTCGCCCAGCAGGTGATGCAGCAGGTGGCCAAACTCGTGAAACACCGTCTCCACTTCGCGGTGCGTGAGCAGCGCGGGTTTGCCGTCGGCTGGCGGGGTCATGTTGCCGAGGATGTAACCGAGGTGCGGCTTGCGACTGCCGTCGGGCTGCGGTCCGCCGGTGATGAGGTAACCCATCCAGGCGCCGCCGCGCTTCGATTCGCGCGGATGCCAGTCGGCGTAGAACGAGCCGAGGTGGCGACCGTCGCGATCGTGAATCGTGTAGGCTTTCACCTCGTCGTGCCAGACCTCCACCTCGCCCGCGGGACGCGCTTTGATGACGAGACCAAAGATGCGCGAGGACAGCTCGAAGAGCCCGTCGATCACGCGGTTCATCGGAAAGTAGGGACGCAGCGATTCGTCGTCGAAAGCGTAGCGTTCGCGGCGCAGTTTTTCGGCCCAGTAGCTGACTTCCCAGGCCTTGAGCCGGCCCTGTGGCTCGCCGGTCTGGGCGGCTTTGAACGCTTCGAGTTCGGCGTTCTCCTGGGCAAAGGCGTCGGCGGCCTTGGTCTGCAAATCGACGATGAAATCGAGCGCCTGGCGACCGTTGCCGGCCATGCGGCGCGCCAACACGTGATCGGCGAAATGCGGCTGACCGAGCAGCTGCGCTTCCTCGTGGCGCAAGGCGAGAATCTTGGGCACGAGCGGACGGTTATCGTGCGGCTCCGCACTGCCCACGGCGACGGAACCCTCCCACATCTGGCGGCGCAGTTCGGCGTCCTCGGCGTAGACCATCACCGGCTCGAGCGAGGGATGATGCAGGGTGAAACGCCACACGGGTTTTTCCGGCGAGCCGAGGCCCTTGCTCTCGGCCGAACGACGCGCGGTGTCGCGAGCGTGTTGCGGAATACCGGCGAGGCGCGAGACGTCGTCGACCAGCAGCTGCCACGCGTTGGTGGCATCGAGCACGTTTTCGGAATACTTCTGGGTGAGCTGCGCGAGTTCGCTCTGGATCTCCTCGAGACGCTGACGCTGCGCATCCGGCAGGTCGGCACCGGCCTGACGAAAGTCGGCCACGGTCTCGTCGATGAAGCGGCGGTGGATCCCGGTGTGGGCCTGGCCCGCGTCGCTCTCGGCGTAGGCGCGGAGACGCTCCCAGAGCGCCGGGTTGAGGGGGATGCGGGCGAAGAAGGTCGAGACCTCCGGCAACATCTTGTTCTGCGCCTCGCGCAGCGCCGGTTCGTCGGCGACCGATTGCAGGTGGGAGACCTTGCCCCAGGCGAGGTTCAGGATCTCGGTCGATTCCTCGAGGGCGAGAAAGGTATTGGCGTAGTTGACCTCCTCCAGCGGCAGCGCGGCGATGCCGTCGATGGTGGCCTGCGCGTCGGTCAGGGCCTGCTGGATGGCGGGCTCGATGAGGTCCGGGGTGTGAGCGGACCAGCGGATGTCAAAGTCGGTGGAGAGGAAGGGATTTTCTGCCATGTAAGCCACCAACCAAGCCTCCCGCCGCCCCAGCGCAAGCCAGCCGATGCGCTTGGGACGGAGAGGCGGGTCGCCCTCAACGGGCCGGCAGACGGGTGCGCCAGGCGTCGCGTTGCAGCCCCATCTCGGCAATCGGCGGCAGCTCGAAGCCCATCGCCCGCAGCGCCGCCGGATCGGTCGGCGTGAAGGTTCGCGTCACCGGATCGAAGGTGCCGGCCGGAGTGGCGTCGAGGCGGTTGCCGGTGAATTCGCCCAGCGCTTTCACCTCGTCGCGGGTGAGCACGCTGTAGCCTTCGTCCGTCGTGCTGTTGAGGTAATACGGATCCCAGCCGCCGTTGTCTTCGGTGAGACGGCGCACGATGCCCTCGGCCGAGACCCAGTTGTCCTCGACCTCCACCAAGCCATGGAAGTCGAAGGCCCAATAATCGAAGAGCACGAGCCAAGTTTCGCCCATGACGAGGTTGCGGTCGATCACGTTGCCAGTGGGTTTGCCCGTCTCCTCCTGCAGAATCGTGCGCAGATGCGGGTAACGCTCGCTGTAGGGCGGTTGCTCTGCATTGAGGTCGGCCATGCGATCCCAGAGCCAAGTGTTGGTGCCGTTGTGGTAATAGCTCGCCCAGCCGAGCCCACGGGCGTCGAGGTGGATGGCTGGCTCGCAATCGACGAAGATATTGTCGGTGACCGTGTTGTCGTGGCCGCCGCCGACCTGCACGCCTTTGCCGGCGCGATAGAAGACATTGCCCGTGACCGTGTAGCCGCTGGAAAAGTCGTCGAGATACACCGCCGTCACACCGTGTTGGCCAGGTCCTTTGAGATCATGCAGATAATTGTGCCGCACGACATTGCCCTGCCAGGTGTAATCGCGGCCGGTGTAGATGGCGCCGGCGTCACCGGTTTCCTGACACACGTCGTGGAGTTCGTTAAGCTCGATGAGGTGATCGTTACCGCGGAAGTAAAGGGCGGTATGGGGCCCATCATGGAGGAGGTTGTGGGCTACATACTGGCCCACGCCCCGGACCGTGATGCCGTTGAGATTGGTGCGCACCCACAGACTAAAATCATGGATGTGATTGTTCACGATACGGTGAGCGCTCGGCGTCAGGGTGGCACGATCGCCGCCATCGACCCAGATGCCGCCACGGGCCAACTCACTCATATCGCAACTCTGCACGGTATGGCGCCAACCTCCGTTTATCTCGACCGCGGTGCCGCCCAGATTGGTCAGGGAGCATCCCGCCACCGTGACTGCCTCGCCGCCGTTGATTTGAATGCCCATGCCGCGACTGGCGGTGAGCTCGAAACCGCTGAACTCCACATAGGAGACGTAGTCCATCTGCACCAACGGCGTTTCTACCACCGAAACGTAGACCGTGCCGGATTCGACCGGGGACGGCGGTAGGAAATAAACCAGGCCGGCCTCCCGGTCGATGCACCACTCTCCGGGTTGGTCCAGCTCCTCAATCACGTTGAGCACCCGGTAGCGCTGGTTGGTCGTGTATCCATAATTATGATGCGGTTCGGCAAACGTGATCTCATGCGCCGCCGTATCGATGGATTGCACTTTTTGGTAGGAATCCGACCAGTCCCACGTCCAGTAACCGTGCATCACAATGTCATTCTCGGTCGACCAGCGCGAGGGGCGGTCTCCGTCGTAAGTGATGCGGCCGTAGTGCCGGCCGGCCGGCACGCCGTGATAGCGTTTCTCCCGCTCCAAACCTTCACGGAAGCGGGTTGGGCCGGTTTGCGGGACATCGGCGATGAGCAGCCAGCCCTCGTTGGGGTAACGCGCCAACGGCATGCGTTGGTCATCAAAAAACAGCTCCAACCCCGGGCTCCCCCGTTGTTCAATTTCACCTGGATCGCTCACCCCGGCTTTCGCCAAATCGATCACCAGCACCTGGTCACGCACCGCCGCCGGCAAACGCGCGGCAATGTCCGGCGCCACGGCTTGCACCGGCGCAAAGTCGTGCACCGCCGTCCCGCCCGCCAGCGTCGTGCGGCCTGGCTCCGCCGCCGTCCATACGATCGGCGCGTTCACGTGACCGGAGTCTTCCGCGGTCAGCACAAACGACTCGCTGCGTTCGATGACGCCGGGCTCCACTCTCACGATCACCCCTTCCGGCAGCACTTCCGTTTGGCGCAGTTCCCGGATACGATCGCGGGCCGCTTCCAAGGTCTCAACCTCATGTTGAGGACCGACTTCGATTACCACAGGCGCCGCGGGCAAAGAACACACGACGGCCAGGCTAACTACCAGCCGCTGCAGGGGTTTCATCCCCTGAGCACCGACGCTGAAACGGCTGATGGCAACCGATGAAATAATGAAAATTTCCGCCCGGCGCGCGAGCCGACGCCGGGGTGAAATTTCACCACCGCCAACGTGCTCCGACCGCCCACAAACGGGGCGCCGCCGGCACCGCCGGAATCTCCTCAAAGGTCGAATCCCAGAGGTTGTCCACCTGCACCGAAAGCTGCAGCCGACGGTCCCACGGCGTGCGCCAATACAGTCCCACCGAACTCAGCAAGGCCTCGTCCTTGCCGTTCAGGCGCAGCGGATTCGGCTCCTGCCAACGCAGCTCGTTATCGAGGCGCAGCGTGAGGTCGTCGGTCGCCCGCCAGATCAGCGCGGCCGTCACCCGATGGTTGGGAAAATTGAGTGCATAAAAACTCCCGTCGATCGTCGCGCTGCCGTAGTCGGCGTCCTTGTGTAGCCAGGCGTAACCGAGCACCAGGTCGAGCCGCTCGCCGCTGCGCATGGCGTAGGCTTCGACGCCGGCCACCTCCAGATCGACGGCGGCCGCGTTGCGCCCGAAGACGCCGTTGCGGAAGGTCCAGTCGATCAGGTCTTCATCCCAGCGATAGAACGCGCCGACGGACCCCGTCCACTCCCCCACCGCAAACTCACCGCGCGCTTCGAGGGTGCGGCTTTCGGCCCGGTCGAGACTGCGGTTGCCGCGGAACAGACCGCCGTTCGGGTTGCCGGCGACCGCGGTGTAACTCGGGGCCTGCGAGGCGGTGCTATAGCCGAGCACCCAGCGCTGCCACACTGCGTCGGGTTGGGCGAGGGCCACTTCGAGCACGGGCGTGACCGCATCGGCGCCGCGGTTGCTCGTGTCGTAACCGAGCCCGGCGCGCAGTTCCAACTCGCGCCCATCGGCCAACGGCGCCGTGTGACTGTAAGTCGCGCCCGTCGTAAAATGCGTGCGGCTATAGAACCGACCGTAAAGTAACGAGGTCGACTCTAGTTCATCCGCCAGCACCCACAAGCGCGCGTCGATCGCGCTGCGATCGCTCAAAACGAGGTGCGCCCGTCCACCCGCGGTGGTGACCCGCGTGGTGTGCTTGTAGGGCGGCACCGGCCCGACGGGCGCGTAGCGATTGTAGGCGTAGTTGTCGTCGTTGCGGCGATATGCCCCGCCCACTTCGACGAAGCTGCCGAGCTCGCCGATCTGCTGCTGATGCGTGCCAATCACCAGCAAGGTCTGGATGTCCTCCGTCTCCGGCGAATTGAAGGGGGTGTAAAGGTTCGGCCAGCCGAAGAACTTGTCCTGATACCCCACGGCCAGATCGCTCGCGGAACGCTCACCCCGGTGCTGAAGCCGTCCGCTGTAACGCGCGAGCTGATGGTCGGCATTGGCAAAGGGACCATCCGACTCCGAGTAAGCCGCCGCGACATCCGCCGCCCAGCCGCCGCCCAGATCGACGCCCGTGATGAAGTCGGCCCGGTAGCTCGACCAATCACCCGCGCTGACCGCCAGCTCTCCCCCCACCCTCACTGGACGCCAGCCCTGCACCACGCCACCCGCCGTGGCGTTCCAAGCGCCCCCGGCCGCGAGGTCCGGACCGGTCGCGAGTTGCTGCGCGCCCAACATCGCCGGGGCCAACGGAATCTCGGCGTAGTAGTGACCCGTCTGCGGATCGTAGAGCGGCACGCCCGCCAACACCCAACCGCTGTTGGCAAAGGTGCCGCCGCGAATCGCAATGTCGGCCTGCCCTTCGGCAAAATTGCGCGCCTGCAGGTCCACCCCCGGCTCATAGCGGAGCGTGGAGACCGGCATCGCCACCGTGGCCACCGGCTCCTGATTCGCCACCCGCGGCGAAAGCACCGTCACCGCATCGAGCAGCGACGCCTCCTCCGTCACCGCAGATTGCGCCACCAGACTCAGCGGAGCGCTGAGCCCGGTCATTCCGAGCGCCAAAGAGGCCGGGAGAACATGCCGGAAAGTTTTCACCCCTCTGCCCTACGGGGGTAACCAACCCGGAAGCAAGCCCTTGTTAGTCACCCCAGCCATAAACTTAACAAAGCTAATTTGGGCAAAAAGAAACCCCAGCCGTGGCCGGGGTTGAAAAGATGCGAGGAGTAACCTGAAAGCGGTTTATTCGTCGCCGTCGTCGCCGATCGCTTCGACCGGGCAACCTTCCAGCGCCTCTTGGCAAAGAGCAATCTCCTCTTCCGTGGAGGGTTGCTTGTGCACGAAAGAGTAACCTCCGTCGTCGTTGCGGGTGAAGAAATCCGGGGCGGTTTCGCGGCACAGATCGCAGTCGATGCATTGCTGATCGACATAGAACTTACCGGCTGTGTTTTCGTCCCACTTATCGTCTTTGTCTGCCATAGGTTACTCGGGTGAAACCGAATCACTCCGCGCTGTCAAGAAGGGCTCTCGGTCGTTTTCCCGCCCATGCGGGAACGTTGATCCGTCTCGCCGGTCACCGCTCGTCGCACTGATCGCTGTCAGCTCCGTGTTTTTACCCAGCATTATTCGCGGGAGGGAACTTGTCAGCGCCGACTCGCCTTCCTAATTTCTCCCGATGCTTTCAGACCGGTCCTACATGCGCGATGACTATGCGCGGCCGACAACCTCCATCACCACGTGGATTATTTGTGCGACGATTGCCGGTTTCATCCTGCAGCATGTAACGCTCAAATTCTTCCCGGGATTCGGCACCAACCGGGCTTACGAAGGACTGCTGGAGCTGTCGGTGGACGGCATTCTCAGCGGCAAGATTTGGACCCTGCTCAGCTACTGCCTGCTGCACTCTCGCGATAACCTGCTGCACATCATCATCAACATGGTGATGCTGTTCTTCCTCAGCCGGGAACTGCTGCCCCAACTCGGCAACAAACGTTTCCTCTGGCTCTACGGCGGCGGCGTGGTGCTCGGCGGCGTGCTCTGGCTGGCCACCAACTGGACACACGGCGGCCGCGTGGTCGGTGCCTCGGCCGGTGTCTACGCGCTGTTTATGATGTTTGCGGCGATGAATCCCAATCGCCCCATCACCTTCCTGCTCTTTTTTGTTATTCCCGTCACCGTGAAGCCCAAATGGCTCATCCTCGCGATCGGCGGTTACTCTCTCTTCAGCTGGGTCTTCTTTGAGATCCTCGGCGAACCCGGCATGGGTTCGGTCGCCCACTCCGCTCACCTCGGTGGTCTTGCCGCCGGCTGGCTCTTCTTCCGCCTTGTCCACCTGCGCGAATGGCGCACGCCGGACCGCGCCGCCCCGTCCATCGAGCTCCCCGCTTGGATGCGCCGCAACAAGAAGGCGCCGACCACCACCGGTGCCTACAAGGTCAACCTGTCCGACTCCACCGGCAGCGCGACCGCCACCGCCACCGCGCCTCGCAGCAAGAGCGAGCTGAGCGCCGAGGTGGACCGCATTCTCGACAAGATCAACAGCAAGGGCTTCGGCGCCTTGTCCGCAGAGGAAAAACGAATTTTGGATCAGGCAAAAGACCTGCTTAACCGGCGCTAGCCGCCCGGCCTTTCCTCTTCCCCCCTCCGCCCGCCGCGAACCCCATCTTCCCGGCGGTTCTTCCATCGACCCGAAACATTTTTGCCCAGCCCCTTTCTTAACCTGCGATGAACGTGATGCTCCGCCGAACCACCGTCTGCCTTTTTGCCCTCCTCCTCGCGCTCACCCCCGCCCTCCCCACTTGGGCCCGACCCGACCGCACGTTCACTGTCTCCCCCAGCGAAAAACGTGAGGTGATGAATTTCCTGCGCCTCCTCGAGCAGGCGCACTACGCTCGCGAGAACGTCACCCGCGAGGATTTCCCGTCCGTCATCGAGACCTTCATGAAAGACTGGGACGGCCAGCACCTCTTCTTCCTCCAGAGCGACTACCAGACCTTCTACGACCAATACGCCGACGGTCTTTTCTGGAACGTGCGCAGTCTCGGCGGAGTTGAACCTGCCTTCGAAATTTTTAAGCGCTACGAAGAACGCGTCCACGACCGCACCGCCTGGGTCTTCGAACGCCTTGAAGGCGAATTCGACACCGCCTCCCACCAGTCCTACGTGACCGACCGCGAAGACGAGCCGTGGCCCGCCGATCAGACCGCTGCCGATGCCCTCTGGGAGAAACGCATCCTCTTCGAGATCGTCCACGAACTCCTTAACGATCACGACATGGACGAGGCCAAGGAGCGCGTTCGCAAGCGCTACGAGCGCCGCCTCAAGAACCTCGCCGATATCGAGACCCACGAGATCACCGAGCTGTTCCTCAGCGATATCGCCCATCTCTACGACCCGCACTCCACCTACTTCTCCGCCGACACCTACGAGGACTTCTCCATCCAGATGCGCCTCCAACTCGTCGGCATCGGTGCCCTCCTCGGCATGGAAGAAGACGAATGTGTGATCCGCGAAGTCATCGCCGGCGGCCCGGCCGACCTCGACAAGCGTCTCAAGCCCAACGACAAGATTATCGCCGTCGCCGTCCCCGGTGAAGAACCGGTCGAACTCTACGGCATGAAGCTGCGTCGCATCGTCGACCTCATCCGCGGCGAACGCGGCACCGAAGTGGAGCTAACCATCCAACCGGCCGATGCCCCCGATCCCTCGGTGCGCAAGGAGATCATCATCACCCGCGACGTGGTGAACCTCGACTCCGCCCGCGCTCGCGGCGCCATCTTCGAGGTGCCCGACAACGACGGCAACGTCACCTCCCTCGGCGTCATTTCCCTGCCCGCCTTCTACGGTCCGGATGCCTCCGCCGAGGGCGAACAACACAGCGCCAGCGGCGACGTCGCCGAACTCATTTCTCAACTCCAGGAACAGGGCATCGACGGTCTCGTGCTCGACCTCCGCGACAACGGCGGCGGCCTGCTCAGCGAGGCCATCGACCTCACCGGCCTCTTCATCGAAAAGGGTCCGGTCGTGCAGGTCCGCACCCACTATGGTGACGTCACCGTCGACGAAGACGAAGACAGCACTGTGCGCTACGCCGGTCCGCTCGCTGTGCTCGTTTCCAAGTTCAGCGCCTCCGCCTCCGAAATCGTCGCCGGCGCCCTGCAGAACTACGGTCGCGCCGTCGTCCTCGGCGACAGCTCCACCCACGGCAAGGGCACCGTGCAAACGGTTTACCCGATGAGCAACCTCGACCCGCGCCTGCGCCTCAGTGGCGCCAAGAGCGGTGCCGCTAAGTTCACCATCCAAAAATTCTATCTCCCCAGCGGCTCCTCCACCCAGCTCAACGGCGTGGTGCCCGATATCATCCTGCCTTCCATGGAAGATGCCATCGAGTCCGGTGAACGCTTCCTCCCGCACGCGTTGCTCTGGGACGAGATCGATACCACCGACTTTAACGGCAGCCCGCTCGATTCTCACATCCTCGCCCCGCTGCGCGAAGCCAGCCTCGCCCGCCAGGAAACCCTGCCCGAATTCCAATACCTGCGCGAAAACATCGATTGGTTCAAAGACCGTCAGGAGCAGAAGGCCGTCTCACTCAACCTCGACGAGCGCCTCGCTCGACGGGACTCCGACAAGGCTTTCACCGAGGCCATGGATGAGCGCCGCGCCGCCCTGCGCGACGGCAACTACAACTACACCGAATTCCTACTCACCCCGCCGGAAGAGGAGACCGAGGAAGTCACCGCCGTGCAGGCCCCGAAGCCCACCGTCACCGTGGTCGACGATTCCGGCGCGATGCCCATCGTTTCCTCCACGCCCGCCGAAGCCACCGTCGCCACTGCGCAGGCCGTCGACGATGGCATGGACGAGAGCGACACATTGAGCACCGACGAGGTGGAAGAAGAGGAAGCGCCGGAGCCGGAAGGTTACGCCCGCCTCGATATTCATCTGCGCGAAGCCCTGCGGGTGCTCCTCGACGCCGTCGAAATCGGCCGCGAACCGCACTACGCCGGCCGCGCCCCCCTCACCGCCCGCGAATCCAGCGGCGGCTGAGGCGAGCCGCGTTCGCTACTCTGCCTCACGGTTGTCGGGCATAAAGCCCGACCCACCATTGATTTCAGAGCTTTGCTGTGGGTCGGGCTTTATGCCCGACATCACGCCCTCAGCGCGCCTTGCGCCCAAACACAAACCGATCCCGCTCGGTCAGGTCCTGCCGCGAAGCGACCTCTACGTAACCCGCCTCCAACAGCCACTGCTTAAGAGTCTCGTGTTGTGCGATGCCGGTCTCCATCGCCAACAATCCACCCGGCTCCAGAAAGTCCTGCGCGCGCTCGATGATCGCCCGAAGGCCATCCAAACCATCCGGCGCGGTCGAGAGCGCCACCGCCGGTTCGTGATCCTTCACTTCCGGCGTCGTCTCGGCGACTTCGTCGGCCGTGAGATACGGCGGATTCGCCACAATCACGCCAAAGCGTTCCGATGGGTCGATCGCATTGAACCAATCGGACTCCACCAGTCGCACGCGCTCAGCCAAACCCAGGCTCGTCACATTCTCGCCCGCCAAAGCCAGGGCCTCGCTGGAAATATCCACCGCCACGCCCTGCGCCGCCGGCCACGCAGTCGCCAGCGCGCAAGCCAGCGCCCCACTGCCGGTGCCCAGATCGGCGAATCGCTGCGGCGGAGTCTCGCCACAGGCCGCCGTCACCAGTTCCACCAGATACTCCGTCTCCGGCCGCGGAATCAGCGCCCGTCGATCGACCTTCAATTCGACACCGGCAAACTCCACCGAGCCAATAATGTGCTGCAGTGGCTCCCGCTGTGAACGGCGCTTCACCAGCGGCCGAATAAGCTCCAGCTCCTTCTCCGGTAGCAGCCGTTCAAACTGCAGGTAAAGCTGCATCCGCTGCAGGCCCAGGGCGTGGCCCACCAGCAACTCCGCATTCAGGCGCCCGTGCTCCACGCCTTTGCTTTCCAAAAACGCGGCGCTCTTCTGCAGCACTTCCAATAAACTGATCATCGGTATGGCGGCGGCAGCAGGGTCAGGAGGTTTTCCACGCCGGCGTCGGTCCGGCATCACTCAGCGCCGCTAGCTTCAGCGCCATGTCTTCCTGCAACAACGCGTTCACCAGCGGCTCAAACTCGCCTTCCATGACCTGCGGCAGGCTGTGCAACGTGAGACCGATGCGGTGATCCGTCACTCGGCTCTGCGGGAAATTGTAGGTGCGAATGCGCTCACTGCGATCGCCCGTGCCGATCTGGCCGCGACGCTGCGCGGCGTATTTCGCCCGCTCCTCCTCCTCCTTCAATTTCAGCAACCGGGCCCGCAGCACCGTCATGGCCCGCGCCTTGTTTTTGATCTGCGAACGTTCGTCGGCGCACTGCACGATCATGCCGGTGGGCTTGTGCAGAATCTGCACCGCTGAGTCGGTCGTGTTGACGCCCTGCCCGCCCGGACCACTGGCGCGACTTACGCTGATCTCCAATTCCTGCGGATCGATGTGCACGTCGACCTCCTCCGCCTCCGGCATCACCGCCACCGTCACGGTCGAGGTGTGGATGCGACCATTGGCTTCGGTCACCGGCACGCGCTGCACGCGATGCACGCCACTCTCGAACTTCAGCTGACGGTAAACTTCATCGCCGGTGATCAACGCGATCACTTCCTTCATGCCGCCACGTTCGGCGTCGCTGGAGGACATCGGCTGCACGTTCCAACCCTGCGTGTCCGCAAAACGTGAATACGCGCGGAACAGTTCGCCCGCAAACAAGGCCGCCTCGTCGCCGCCCGCGCCCGCGCGGATTTCGAGCAACGTGTTGCGCGAGTCGGTCGGCTCCGGCGGGATCATGCCGATGAGCACCTCGCGCTCGAGTTCGGCCACTTTTTCCTCGTTCTCCGGCAGTTCCATTTCGGCGAGTTCGCGCAGGTCCGGATCGGACTGCGGATCGCGCAACAAAGCCCGCGCTTCAGCGATTTGTTCACGCAGGCGCAGCACCTGATCGTAGTTCCCCACCAGCCGCGCCATCCGTTGCTGATCCCGCGAAACCGTCGCCGCTCGGCGCGGATCGGTGAACAGATTGGGGTCCGCCATTTGGGCGTCCAATTCGTCGAGGCGGCGGCGAAACGGTGTGATGTCGGGCAGGTCGGGCATGAATCAGTCGAAACGTCCATAAGGCCGATTCCCGTCGTAAAAGGAAGAACGAACCCGCGGGATTTTGCGCATTGCGATGCCAGTCGCGCCATCCATCGTCGCTAGCCAAAGACGGTCCGCCCGGAGTGGGTGGACTCACCTCGCCAATCCGCCATGGCCACCACTCTGTTTACGCAAAACATCATCGCTTGCATCTGGGACTTCGACAAGACGCTCATCCCGGACTACATGCAGAAACCGCTGTTCAAGCGCTTCGGTGTCGACGAAGCCAACTTCTGGACCGAGACCAACGCGCTGGGCGCGCACTACAAACAGCGCGGTTACCACATCTCCAGCGAGATCGCCTACCTCAACCACCTGCTCACCTACGTGCTATCCGGTGAGATGGCCGGCCTCAACAACCGCATCCTGCGCGAGTGTGGCCGCGACATCGCCTTCTACCCGGGCATGCCCGACTTCTTCGACCTCAGCCGCAAGTGGGTCACGGAAAAGCCGGAATACCGCAAACACGACATCGCCCTCGAACACTACGTCGTGAGCACGGGCCTCGCCGAGATGGTGCGCGGCAGCGCCGCCGCCGACAAAGTCGACGGCGTGTGGGCCTGCGAGTTTGTCGAGAACCCGCTTCAACCCGGCTTCCTTAAGCAGGACGAGTTGTCCATTTCCGCCGAGGCTGAGATCGCGCAGATCGGCATGGTCATCGACAACACGACCAAGACCAAGGCGATCTTCGAGATCAACAAAGGCACCAACAAAAACGCCGCCATTGATGTGAACTCCAACATCAAGCCGGAGGACCGTCGCATCCCGTTGCAGAACATGATCTACATCGCCGACGGCCCCAGCGACATTCCTAGCTTCTCGGTCGTCAAGCGTGGTGGCGGCAAGGCCTACGCGGTCTACAATCCCGACTCGACGCTCGAGTTTGAGCAAAACGATCGCCTGCGCCAGGTCGGCCGCATCGACCACTACGGCGAGGCCGACTATCGCGCCAAGAGCGCCACCTCGAAATGGCTGCGCTTGCAGATCCACGGCATGTGCGACCGCATCGTCGCCGACCGCGAAGCCGCGGTCGCCCAACGCGTCTCGCGCCCGCCGCGCCACCTCTCCGGTGACGACGACGACCGCCGCAAAACCAAGGGCGGCCCCACCCTGCAGCAGACCGATTTCCTCAGCGAGCCCGCGGCCGACGAAGACGGCAAACCGCCTGTCGTCTGAGCCGCCGTCGCGGGTCGTTCGCGGCCACGCTTTCTCCTCCGGCTCAAGCGCAGCGACTCATCGGAGCCGACCCGTGCCTGATCAGGTGCTGGGGCTGACGATCACGTTGTCGTTGGGCACCTCGATCTCGACCTCGGTCTCATCGATCTCCGGACCATCGTCGGCGCCTTCGTTGCCTTCATCGGCCGTGGGCGTGGAGCCGGCATCGTCATCAGGAACCTCCGGAGCATCGACGCTCTCATTCACCGCGTCGGTGACCGTATCGGAATCGACTGTGACTGTGCCGCCGGAGGCATTGTTCGCGGCCGCACTCAAGCTTGCCGCGGTATCCGCGACCGAACTACCCGGCGTGGCGCGCGTCGCCGCCCGCGTGACCGAAGCCACCACATTGGTGGCGACGGCCGAAGCATTGCCGGAGTTGGCCACCGCACTCACCGCGCTCTGCACCACCTCCTCGGCCACACTCGGATTCGCCGCCGTGGCCGCAGCCGCTACGCCCGCGACGAGCGAACCGTTGTCCCCCGTCTCGTTGCTCGCGGTGGCGGCAACGGTGATCAACTGATTCAGCGTCGCGCTGGTCACGCCGCTATTGGGCTCGTTGATGAGCGAGGCCACCGCCGTCGCCGCGGCCCGCATAGCCACCGCCGCTTTCGCGGCCGTAGCAGGATCGGACATCGCGCTGGAAAGGGATTGGGCCGCGGTGCCGGTGCTTACGTTACCCGGCTCGATCATGATCGGCGTGGGCAACTCCGGGAAACTCAGTTCCACCGTGCCATTGGTGACCGTCACCAACACGTCCATTCCGTCGACGGTAACGGTGTAGTTGGTGCCGCGAGCGGCCGCGACACCGCGAGGCGTTTTCACCCCGTAATCGTTGGTCGACCGTTTATCTGGGTCCAGATTCGCCACGACGTTGCCTTGCTTCAGGTCAAGCAGTGTGCGCTCCCGCTCCCCGACCTGCCGCACCTCTTCGATCAAGAGAATGGAGTTTTCTTCAATCACGGTAATCGTGCCGGCAAAGGTCCGCATAAAGACCCGCGTGCCCGCCATCACTTCGATCAGATCGTTCTCCGCCAACTCCTGATTGAGCGTCAGCGGCACCGTGGTGCCATCGGCTTTGGTGACCTGCGCCGCCTGCTCGCCGGTCATCCGGATGATTTTGGCGGTTTGGGCGGACAGCGAGGTCGCCACGACGACGGCCGCGAGGAGGAGGGTAAGGGCTCGAAGTTTCATAACACCAGCGGGGGGCAAAGGGTGAATGGGTGCAGGAACGCCCCGACATAACTGCAAACCGTATGCTTAATCAAGCGTGCTTATAGCCTCGGCTACGCCTCCCCCATCTTCCGCTACTTGCTCAGCATCTCGTAAACGCCATCCCAGTCGGCCGGCAGAGGGCGACGCTGCAGCTCCTCAACGACCTTCAGATAGGTCAGCGAGGGATTGGTCAGAATGCCTTCATCGCGTTCCGGCTGCAGGCGCTCCCGCGGCACGCATATCCGGAACCCCTGCGCCGCTGCCTCCAAATCACCGGCATAGAACCAATGCAGCGCCTGCTCAAACGCCGCGCGCAGTCCTTCCCCCTCCGCATCGTGATCCTCCTGCAGTCCCATCACTTCGTGCACCGCGACCGGAGCCTGCCGACCTTTGACGCGGATCCGCCCCAGCGCTCGAAACACGATCCGCCCTTCGGCGTGCGCCTCACACGCTCGCCGCGTCTCTTCGGTCACCATGTTATACACGCCCCAGAACTTGGCCCCGCTTTCCATCCGTGCGGCCAGGTTCACGTTGTCCCCCATCATGGTGTAGTCGAAGCGCGTCCGACTGCCCATGTTGCCGACCATACACCGGCCGGTGTTGAGGCCGATGCGGGTGCGCATCCGATGCACCAGCGGCGGCCAGGTCTCGCCTTGCGCCTGCCACGCAGCCCGCAACTCCGCCTGTTTACGCTGCACCAGCAAACTGGTGAGACACGCCCGATACGCATGATCCGGCAACGGCACCGGCGCGCCAAACATCGCGACCACCGCGTCACCGATGTATTTATCCAGCGTGCCGCCCTGCTCCTGAATGATGTCGGTGCAGGCCGTGAGGTATTCATTCAGCAATGACACCAACCGCGGCGGTTCCAGCACCTCCGAGAACGCGGAGAAACTCTGGATGTCCGAAAAATAGGCCGTCAATTCCACCGCACTGCCGCCCAGCACGGGCTGCTCCCCCGAAGCCACCATTTGGTTGATCACCACCGGCGACAGGTAGGAGCCAAACATGCTGCGAATCTGTTGCTTGGCCGCCTGCTCCACCCACACCCGGTAAACGAAGAAACCAAACTGCAGCAGCCCAAAACCCACCAGCGGCCCGACCAACGGCACCCAGACGCTTTGCGCCCTCCACAGCGCAAAGGCACTGGCAGCAAAACCGCCCGCCGTCAGCAGTGTAAACAGACTCAACCACCAGACCGACCGACGTCGCATCAACCCGATCCCTGCATACCCCATCAGCAACGCGCCCCACCAAATCCACGCCGCCGGCACGCGCCGCACAAAGTCACCCGTGAGGATGCTGTTGAGCACATTGGCCTGCAGCAGCACGAGCGGGCTCTGATCTGCAAACGGCGTCGCTCCCGTATCGGTCGAAAACTCGCCCACCATCACGATGCGATCGCGCATCGGCACCGGCGGTCGCGCGTCGGTCGCGCCTTGCTCATAATACTGATCCAGGGCGATCAGCTGGTTGAAGTATTCCACCACCGGAAAATCCCGCCCCGTCGTCTCGCCCGGCTCCACCTTCTCGTAACGGTAATTCACCAACAGCCGCCCCGCCGCATCGATGGGAATCTCGCGCCCCTCCGCCTCGCGGCCCAAACGTATCGATTCACCCAATACGACGCGCACCTCGTCGGCCGGCACGCGCCAATACTGCATCACCGTCTGCAACGCCAACGAGGGATACACCGCCTCGCCGATCCGCACCAGCAGGGGCATGTGCCGCACGATGCCGCCCGCCCCGCGCGGCGCATCCGCAAAACCAAAATACCCGTGCGCGCGCAGATCCGGGAATGGCAGCGTCGCGGAGATGTCCCCCTCCAGCTGACTGATGTCGCCCACCACGTGGGGAATCGGTGCCGTCAGCCCGGGACTCGCCAACGCCTCCGCCTGATCCAGCTCGCTCGCCACCGCCGCAAACACCACCGGCACGTCGAGCTCGGCCAGCGCTTCGGTCGCGACCGAGAAGGTCAGATCCCCCGCCGCGTCCACCGCCGTGCCGTCACGGCGCCGGCGATCGGCAAAGATGATATCCCACGCCCAGACCCGCGGCGGATCATGCCGGGCCAGGTATTGCAGCTGACCGTGGTAGGCCCGACCAAACGGCCAAGGCTCGATGTTGAGCGTGGTGTGTTCACCAATGCCCAGCACCAACAGGCGATCGTCAGGCGCCGGTTGCCCCCACTGCGCCCGCACCTGCGTGCGCCAATCCAAGGACCGCCACTCAAAGCGCTGCATGAATTCCAGCTGCGACAGTAGCCAGGCAAAGCCGAAACAAAGCAGCGGGGCCACGAGCAATCCGAGGTCGGCCTTGGTGGTGCGGCGGGTCATGGGGTGCGCTCAACCTGAGCCTCCCCTGCCCTTTCTCCAAGGTCGAAAATCGCGCCGGGCGCCCGTCGATCAGACCGGGAATACCTGCTCGAGAATCAGCCGGGCGATGTCGGCCTTGGGCGCCGGGCCGAGGCGAGTGACGAGCCCGGATCGGTTCCACAAGGACACCGCATTATCGTTGGCGTCCATGCCGATGCCCGGTGCGCTCACGTCGTTGGCCACGATCCAATCGCAGCCTTTCGCCGCCAGCTTCGCCGGTGCCTTCGTGTCCAATTCACTGGTCTCGGCCGCAAAACCGATGAGGCACTGGCCGTCGCGGCGACGCGTGCCGAGGTCCTTGAGGATGTCGACCGTGGGCTCCAGTTCGAGGCTGTGCGGTCCCTTCACCTTGGCCGACTTCTCGGTGCTGCGAAGCTTCGGCCGGTAGTCGGCCACCGCCGCCACCGCGATGAACACGTCGCACGTATCAAAATGTTCGAGACACGCCGCGTGCATGTCGGCCGCCGATACCACCTTCTGCAGTGAGACGCCCGCCGGGGCCGCCAGCGCCACCGGACCACTCACCAAGGTCACCTCGCCCCCCCTCGCCCGCGCCGCCTCCGCCAGCGCATACCCCATCTTGCCGCTGGAGCCGTTGCTCAGGTAGCGCACGGGATCGATGTGCTCGCGGGTCGGACCAGCCGTGATGAGAAATCGCATGGGATCTGAGAGTCAGCAGACAGCAGGTTTCTTCCGCAAGGGTTCCTCAATCCTCCGCCGTCTCGTGAGCGTGCAGGTCTTCCCAGCTCTTCGCCAAAATGACTTCGCCTTTGAGCGCGTTGACCATCGGCTTGAGCGGCGAGAGCGGGTTCACGCCATCCTGCGGCGCTTCCACCGCGACGCCCACAAACACCAGTGCGGAGCGCTCAGACTCACGAGCGATGACCTCAAGCGGCGGCTCGTTCGAAACCACGATATCAATCTCGGCTTCGAAGCGCGTGGCTTTGACCAACTCCTTCATCGCAGCCTCGATCTCGGCGCGGCCGGCCTCGGTTTCGACGATGCGGCGCACGCGCAGTCGGAAGGGTTTACCCGCCGCCTCGTGTTGCCACAGGTGCGCCATGGTGAGCATGAAGCTGCCGTTGGCGCGGGCACGCCACCACACGTCGATCACCGGCTCCAGTTTGTAGGTCGGCAACTCAGCCTCGGCAAAAATCAACAGGTTGCGCTCGAGCTCCAAAATGCGGCGGATCGAGCCCACAAAATCCTTCTCACGCAGCGCATCTTCGCTCCAGCCCATCAGCACGGTGTTGGGCTCCAGCGCGCCCACGCCCGCGACCTGCAGCAGCGTCGAGACGCCCTGCTCAAAACTCTCCGCCATGACGGTTTTGCCGACCGCCGACAGACGGCTTTCGCGAATGAAATCCTGCAACTGCCGCTGCAGTTTCGCCTGCCGCTTCACCATCGCCGACCAGTCACCGGTGATCACCTGCGAGAGGAAGAGCAGTCCGCGTCGGGCCTCTAGGCGATTGGCCAACTCCACCAACGCGAGCCGGTTGGTGGGATTGCCCACCAGCACCAGAATGACTGGTCGCCAGTTGCGCACGTGCTGCCGCGACGCCGCGAGTTGCAGCAGGCCAAATCGCGCCAGCGCGAACCAGATGCCGCTGCGTTCATCGCCCCACGCGGTCTGGTAGCGCCGACTCTTGAGCAAGGTGTAGAGACCAATGATACAAGCCACCGCGACAACCGTCGCCAAGGCGTTGAGCAGGAACATCGCGAACAAACAGCCCGCCGCGCCGATCAGGCACGGCAGCCAATGCACCTTGAAGGTCGGCCGATAACTGGGATTGGCCGCCAGCGCGCTCAGGCCCGCCACCAGATTCACCGTGCCGTAGGTGGTGAGGAAGAACATCGAGATGACCGGCGCAATCACATCGAGTTTGCCCGCCAGCAAACACACCGCCGCCAGCGCCGTGGTCGCCAACAAGGCCAGCCGCGGTTCGTTGGCCGGACCGTGCCCCTTGCCCAACGCGAGCGGCACCACGTGGTCCTGCGCCAGTGCCTGCAGGGTGCGCGGTGCTGCCAACAGACTCGCCAAGGCCGACGACAAAGTCGCCGCCCACAGGCCCACAAAGATGAGCGGTCCCACCCGCGCGATGCGCTCCATCACCAGGTTGTTGGTCAACAACTCATCCCGGCCCGCGTGCCAGGAGAGCCAGATCATCTGAATCGCGTAGATGACAAAGGTCACCACCACCGCGAGGATCGTGCCCTTGGGCACACTCTTCGACGGATCCTTCAGGTCGCCCGACATCGATACGCCCGACATGATGCCGGTCACCGCCGGGAAGAAGATGGCAAACACCAACCAAAAACTCGCGCCTTCGGTGTAGGCAGGCGCGAGGTTGGCCGACCACTCCGGCACCGGCGACCAGCCGATGAAAAACGACACCAGCGAGAGTCCCAGCGCGCCGAGAATGAAATACTGCGCCTTCACCGCGATGTCGGCGCCCACCCACGCCACGATGAAGATCACCGCCAGCGTCACGATGGTCACGATGCGCGTCGGCAATCCCGGGAAGAGGAACTCCAGCGACTCCGCAAAACCGATGATGTAGAACGCCACCGAAACCGCCTGCGCGAGAAAGAGCGGCAGTCCCACCGAGCCGCCGATCTCCAAGCCGAGGTTACGCGAGATCAGGTAATACGCCCCGCCGCCCTTCACCCGGATGTTGGTCGAGATCGACGACAGCGACAGGCTGGTGAGCAAGGTGATGGCGTTGGCGATCACCAGGATGATGAGTGCATCCTTCAGACCCGCCTGGCCCACCACCCAGCCGGTGCGCAGGAACATGATGACGCCCAGAATCGTCAGCACATTGGGCACAAACACCCCGCCAAAGGTGCCAAACTTAACCGGACCGGCCGGCTTGCTCGTCGCGTTTTCCATAAAAAGTTGGACCGGCACGTTAGCACGCGCCGGTCCGGTCAGAAGCGAAATTTTCGGCGCAATGACCGCCGGATCTTACTGCATTTCCGCCAGCAGGCGGCGCAACGTCTCGTCGACGAGTTTCGGGTTGGCCTTGCCGCGGGAGGCTTTCATGACCGGGCCCTTGAAGCCGTTGATCGCGCTCTCCTTGCCGCCGAGGAAGTCGGTGCGGGCCTTTTCGTTGCCCGCGATCGCATCGCGGCACCATTGCTCGAGTTCGTCGGTATTGGTTTCGGCCTTCAGTCCCTTGCGCTCCACCACCGCGCTCGGCGCGTCGCCGGTCGTAAAGGTTTCCGCAAACACTTCGCGGGCAATGTTGCTGTTGATCGTGCCGGCATCGACGAGCTTCACGATGTCGGCCAGGTGCGCCGGCGTGACTTTGGTGTCGGCGAGCGTCTGCCCGGCCGCGCTGAGTTCGCGCAACAGGTCATTGATGATCCAGTTGGCGACTTGCTTGGCCTTGTCCTTGCCGGCGACCGCCACGCCCGCCTCGAAGAAATCACTCAGCGCGCGATCCGGCACCAGCACCGAGGTGATGGTGTAAGGCACATCGTAGTCGGTCATGAAGCGGCGCTGTTTGTCGAAGGGACGCTCCGGACACTCCGCCGCGAGGCGTTGTTTCCACGCGTCGTCGACGCGCACCGGCATGAGGTCGGGATCGGGGAAATAGCGGTAGTCGTGCGCGTCTTCCTTTGTGCGCAACGATTGGGAGGTGCCGGCCACGCCATCGTAGTCGCGCGTCTCCTGCACGATCACACCGCCGGCTTTGAGCACAGCCATCTGGCGTTTGATTTCGTGGGCGATGCCGTCGCGCACATAGGAGATGGAGTTGAGATTCTTCAGCTCCACCTTCACGCCGAGTTCGGTCTGGCCGACCGGACGGATGGAGATGTTGGCGTCGCAACGCATCTGCCCCTTCTCCATGTCGCAGTCGGAAATGCCCGCGTAAACCATCATGGTGCGCAGCGCGGTGAGGTAGGCGTAAGCTTCCTCGGCGGAGGCGATGGCGGGCTCGGAAACGATCTCCATGAGCGGCGTGCCGGCGCGGTTGTAGTCGACCAGGGAATCGTTAGCGAAGTGGCTGAGTTTACCGACGTCCTCCTCGAGATGGATGCGGGTCAGCGGAATCTGCTTGTGCTCACCCATGACGTTGCGCGAAGCGCCCGGAAGCTCGATCTCCACCTCACCGCCGATGCAGATCGGCTGGTCGTATTGGGAGATCTGGTAGTTCTTCGGGGAGTCCGGGTAGAAGTAGTTTTTGCGGTCCCATTTGCAGACCTCGGCGATGTCGCAATGCAGCATGAGCCCGGCCTTGATGATGGCGTCGAGCGCCGCCTTGTTCATCACCGGCAGCGTGCCCGGCAACGCGAGCACCACGGGATCGGTCAGCGAGTTTTCGGGATGCCCGTAACCCTGCCCAACGCGGGTAAAAATCTTCGACGCAGTCTTAACCTGCACATGGACCTCAAGTCCGATAACAGCTTCGTAATTCATTTTTCCAAAGTAGTGAGTAGCGGGTAGCGAGGAGTGAGTAGACCGGGAGGCGCGCGTGGGAGTGGATGCTCGCTACTCGCTTCCCGCTACTCACTACTGCGCTCAAAGGTTCGGCCTTTGAGCGTTCCAATCGTGGGCTGAGTCGTAGGCGTGGGCGACGGCGAGCAGGTCGGCTTCGCGGTAGGGTTGGCCGATGAGTTGCAGGCCAATCGGCAGTCCGGCCGAGCTGAAGCCCGCCGGGATCGAGATGCCGGGCAGCCCCGCGAGGTTCACGCCGATTGTGTAGATGTCGGACAAATACATCGCCAGCGGGTTGGCCGCTTTCTCGCCCGCCTTGAAAGCCGGCGTCGGCGAGGTCGGCGTGAGGATGGCGTCGACGCTTTCGTAGGCCTTCAGGAAGTCCTGGCGAATGAGCGTGCGCACCTTCTGCGCACGCAGGTAGTAGGCGTCGTAGTAACCACTCGAAAGCACGTAGGTGCCGAGGATGATGCGACGCTTCACCTCGGGGCCGAAGCCTTCGGCGCGCGACTTGTAATACAGATCAACGACGTCCTTCGCCTCGGCGCTGCGGTGCGTGTAGCGGATGCCATCATAACGCGCCAAGTTCGACGACGCTTCGGCCGTCGCGATGATGTAATACACGCTCAAGCAATACTCGGTGTGCGGCAGCGACACCTCGGTGATCTCGCAGCCGCGCTCGCGGTAGAACGCGATCGCCTTCTCGATGGCCGCGCCCACCTCCGGGTCGAGGCCTTCGCCAAAATATTCCTTGGGGATGCCGAGTTTCCACGGGCCCTGCTTTTCCGTGAGCGCCGCGCGATAGTTGGGGATGTCGGTCTTGAACGAGGTCGAATCGCGGCGGTCGTGGCCGGCCAGGACCTGCAACATCATCGCGGCGTCTTCGACCGTGCGCGTGAACGGGCCGATCTGATCGAGCGACGACGCAAAGGCCGCCAAACCGTAGCGCGAAATGAGACCGTAGGTCGGCTTGAGTCCCACCACGTTGCACAACGCCGCCGGCTGGCGGATCGATCCACCGGTGTCGGAGCCGAGCGTGGCAATCGCTTCACCGGCCGCGAGCGCCGCCGCACTGCCGCCCGAACTGCCGCCCGGCACGCACTCCAGGTTGTAAGGGTTGCGGGTCGCCTTGAAGGCGGAGTTCTCCGTCGACGAACCCATGGCGAACTCGTCGAGGTTGGCGCGGCCCCAGAGCACGGCGCCGGCCGCTTTGAGTTTTTCGGTCACCGTCGCGTCGTAGGGCGACACGAAGTTTTCCAGCATCTTGCTGCTGGCCGTGAGCGGCTGGTCCTTCACTGCGATCACGTCCTTGAGCGCGACCGGAATACCGTCGAGCGGCCCGAGCGTCTCGCCGGCGGCGCGGCGCGCGTCGGAGGCTTTGGCCTGCGCCAGCGCATCCTCGGGATTGATCGAATTGAAGGCCTGCACGCGCGCCTCGACCGCCGTCGTCTGGTCGATGACGGCTTGGGTCAGTTGCACGGAGCTCACTTCGCCGGCCGCGAGTTGGGCCGAGAGTTGGGCGAGCGAGGAAAAAGCGAGGTCGGTCGACATAGGGCTCACTCCACCACTTTGGGGACCACGATCATGTTCTGGCGCTGGGCGGGGGCGTTGCGCAGCGCCTCCTCGACTGGCAGGCCGGGCTCGGCCACGTCATCGGCCCAGACGTTTTCCACCGCGAAGGCGTGGGCGGTCGGTTCGACGTTGGACACGTCCACCTGCTTGAGCTGCTCCACATGTTTGAGCACCTCGCCGAGCTGGGCGGCGTAGGCGGTCTTTTCTTCGGGGGTGAGGGCGATGCGGGCGAGCTGTGCCACGCGATCAATGTCGAGGTCCGGGGAGTCTGCCATGATCAGTCGATAGGTGCCGCCCGATAAAGGAGTCCGCCCCCGCGATGGCAACCGGCAAAAAGGCCTCTCGCAACCGGTCTCCCTTGCCGCCGGACCCGAGCCCACGTTAGCCCTCCCCTCACCCCACCCCATGTTTCTCCCCCGTCTCCTGCTCCTGCCCCTGGCCGCCGCCAGCCTCTCCGCCACGCTCACCGTCACCGAAGTGGAAGGTCCGCCCACCGGCCCCAACGTGCGGATCCAACAACTCGAGCGCGACGAGTTCGGCCCCACCAGTTTTCGGTTTTACGCCTCCCGCCAAGGTCCGCCCACCAAGACCGATGACTGGGTCTATCGCCAACACGAGGGCGAAGCCAACGGCACCGAAGCTCACTACTATTTTCGCGACCGCGACCTGGGACAGACCTTTCTGGTCGGCGACGAGGGGTTCGCTCTGAGCGCCATCACCGTGCGACTCCAGCCGGTGGACGTGAAGAAAGCCGACCCTACCGGCGCTAAGGTTTCGCTGCAACTCATGCGCGTGACCGGCACGCCGCGCTTCAACGCGAACGGCACCACCGCCACGCTCGCGCCCAACGGCACCTCGTCCTACGCCGACCACGCCGCCGACTTTCCGCAGTTTGCCGACGAATTTACGCCCTACTCCAACGCCCAGTGGTCGACCTACGCCACCGATTGGCCGCATGACCCGGGCGACGAAAATACGCCGAAACGCTGGCCCATCATGCACTACAGCGACGACTTCATCGAGGGGGAGCACTATGAACACTTAGCCCTCTTTTCCGGCGGTGTCGTGCCCGCCGATCTGACCACCAACGACTACCTTCGCTGGGAAATCGCCCCCGAGGCCCGCCCGGTGCTCGAACCGCACACCCGCTACGCCATCCTCTTCCTCTTCGACGAACCTGCCCCGCCCGGCGTCAACCGCAACATCCCGCTCTCCAACCGCAACGTCGTCCCCGGTGGCGCACTCACCGATCCCTACCCCGACGGCCACGCCATCCGCCGCGACGGCGCCTCGACCCGGCGCGAAGACGTCTTCATCCGCGATCTCAATGACCCGACCGACGTCGCCGCCTCCCGCGACGCTGCCAGTTTCCCGGCCGATGTGGCCGCCCGCCTCGCCATCCCGCCCGGCACCCTCGGCTACCCCGACGTCGATACCTACCGCGACTTCTACTTCATCATCGAAGGCGATCCGTTGCTGTGAAGTGAGCCCCGCAGCGCCCGGTCCGCGCCCTCTCTCACTTGGCCGAGCGCCCCCGGCTGAATGTTCGTATTACGAACATTGCCCTCCTAGCGCCCGGCTTTGCGGAAGGCGGAGGGCGTTTTGCCAACCTTGGCCCGAAAACTCCGACTGAACGCCGCCAGCGACTCGTAGCCGCACTCGAACGCGATCTGGGTGAGAGAGAGCTCCGAGTGCACCAGCAACTTGATCGCCCGGTTCAGCCGATACTGCAGCAGGAAGCCGCCCAGACTCATGCCCGTGAGCTGCCGGAACCGCCGCCGTAGATGACTCTCCGACATCGAGAGCCGCCCCGCCAGATCGCCGATGCCTAGGCGTTCCTTCAGGTGCCAGGCGAGCAGCCGATTCACGCGCACCAGCAAGCCGTCGTCCGGGCCCGAAGCCGGCAGACTGGGCGCCCGGCGCGCGCCTAGATGCTTGAGACGATTGAGCAACAGCGATAGCCCCAGCAAAAGGGCCGCGCGTTGACCGCCCCCCGCCGTCTCGACGCCCAGATACAGCCGCCCCAACCGCGCTGCCTCGGCCAGCTCCGCCTCGCCCAGCCGCAGCGGCACATTGCGGATCGGCGCAAACGCCTCCGCCGGCTCCGCTTCGAAGGTGAAAAACAGCCACCGGATCCGGGGCGACGCGACGTCCAGATAGAAGTGCAATTGGTAGGGCGTGATCAGAAACGCCTCCCCGGGGTGCAGCCGAAACATGACGCCGTCGATGTTCAGCGACCCCTCCGTCTCGTAGTTCACGATCAGAACGTAGCGATGATGCGGCCGCGTCGTGAACCCACTCTCGTGTAACACCGCTCGCTCCGTGCGCAGGAACGCCAGCACATTGTCCGCCCGACAAATATCCGGCGCCCGCACCCCGTGGAAATAGTCCCGCGGGGCCACTCCCACGAGGGGCGACAGGGCGGGATTTTCCTGAATCGGAGCGGACATCTGATCGGATTTATCAAATTCTGGATCATTTTTGGCAATCTTTGGCTCAATCGAATGCCGTAGCATGGTCTCACTTACCCATGACTTCTGCCGCTGCCGAGACCCACGAACGTATCCCCACGGCCGTCTTTCCGGACAATCAGGCCGCCGTCCGCCACGTTGCCGACGCCATCGAGACCCTCGTCCGGGAGCGCGCCGCCGCCGGCCAACCGGCCGTGCTCGGTCTCGCCACGGGTTCGACGCCGGTCCCGCTCTACCGCGAGTTGATCCGCCGCCACCGCGAGGAGGGCCTGAGTTTCGCCCACGTCATCACCTTCAACCTCGACGAGTATTACCCGCTCGAGCCCCAGCACCCCGAGAGCTACCACCGCTTCATGCGGGAGCAGTTGTTCGACCACCTCGACATCCCCGCCGCCCAGATCCACGTCCCGCCCGGTGACCTGCCCCGCGACGAGATCCACGCCGCCTGCACCGCCTATGAACAGGCCATCCGCGACGCCGGCGGGGTCGACATCCAGATCCTCGGCATCGGCCGCACCGGCCACATCGGTTTTAACGAACCCGGTTCCGGCCCGGCCTCCGTCACCCGCCTCGTCACCCTCGATCGCCTCACCCGCGCCGACGCCGCCCGCGACTTCCGCGGTGAGGCCAACGTGCCCCGCTACGCCATCACCATGGGCGTCGGCACCATCCTGCGCGCCCGCCGCATCTTCATGCTCGCCTGGGGCCGCGCCAAAGCCGACGTCCTGCGCCAAGCCATCGAGGAGCCTCCCCGCGACACCGTGCCAGCCAGCTACCTCCAGCAGCACGACGCCACCGAGGTTTTCCTCGATGCCCCCGCTGCCTCCGAACTCACCCGCCTCCGCTCGCCGTGGTGGGTCGGATTCCCGGAGTGGACCACCCCACTCACCCGCCGCGCCGTCACCGATCTCTCCCTCAAACTCAGCAAACCGCTGCTGAAGCTCGTCGACAAAGACTACCAGGAAAACGGCCTCGCCGACCTCGTGACGAGCCACGGCCCGGCCTACGATCTCAACATCCGCCTCTTCAACGAGGTGCAGCACACCATCACCGGTTGGCCCGGCGGCAAACCGCACGTCGACGACACCCACCGCCCCGAGCGCGCCGAACCCGCCCGCAAACGCGTGCTCGTGCTCAGTCCGGAACCGGCCGACGACATCCTCGCCATGGCGGGCACGCTCCACCGCCTCGTGCAGCACGGCCACGAAGTCACCGTCGCCTACCTCACCTCCGGCAACCTCGGCGTGCCCGACGCCGAAGCCCGCTGGGCCGCCCAACTCATGCTTGAAGCCAACGCCGCCGCGCCCGATTCCCTCGCTCGCCGCGTGCTCGACGAACTCGCTCGCAAAGCCGCCTTTGATCAGGACTCGGCCGACCTGCGCCGCTTCAAAGGTTTCCTGCGCCGCAGCGAAGCCCGCGCCGCCCTCGAACTCTGCGGCGTCCCCGCGCCCAACGTGCGTTTCCTCGATCTGCCCTTCTACGAGTCCGGCACCTACCGCCGCTTTCAACTCGGCGACGCCGACGCCACCGCCGTCGGCCGTTTGCTCCACGAGATCCAACCGCACCAGATCTTCACCACCGGCGCCGCCGCCGATCCCAGTTCCGTCCCGGCCAAGAGCTTCGCCGCGTTCACCACCGCGTTGGGTGCCGCCGCCGATCACGCTTGGACGAAGGACTGCTGGGTCTGGCTCTTCCGCAGCGACGGACGCGAGTGGCCGATCGACGAAATCGAAATGGCCGTGCCCTGCTCGCCCGACGAACTCGATCGCAAAGCCCAGGCCATCTACCAGCACCGCTCCCAACGTCACCAGACGCCGGTGACCGACAGCGACAGCGCCGAGCCGTGGGAACAGGCCGTCGACCGCAATCGCGCCACCGCCCAACTCTACGACCGCCTCGGTCTCGCCGAATATGAAGCCATCGAGTGCTTCGTGCGTTGGCAGCCGACCGCCGACACCTCAACGTCCACCTCCTCATGAGCCCAGCCCTGCTCGACCACCTCTACGTGCCCGACAACACGTCGCCCGCCGACGCCCTCGCCCGCACCACCCACCTCGCCATCGGCGCCCATCAGGACGACCTCGAGATCTTTGCCTACCACGGCATCGAAACATGCTACGACCGCGCCGACATGTGGTTCGGCGGCGTGACCGTAACCGATGGTGGCGGCAGCGCCCGCACCGGCGAGTATTCAGATTATAGTGACGAGCAAATGAAGGCGGTGCGAGTCGAGGAGCAAAACGAAGCCGCCCGCCTAGGCCGCTACGCCTTCCAAGCCCAACTCGGCGTGCCCAGCCGCGTCATCAAAGACCCTGCCGCCCACGGCCCCGTCGTCGCCCAACTCACCGAGCTGCTCCGCGCCACCCGGCCGGACGCCCTCTACTTGCACAACCCGGCCGACAAACACGCCACCCACATCGGCGTGCTGCTGGCCTGCGTGAGCGCGCTGCGTGAGCTGGCGCCCGACGATCGTCCTCGCACCATCGTGGGCTGTGAAGTCTGGCGCGATCTCGATTGGTTGCCCGACGGAGCAAAAATTCCGTTGCCGGTCGGCCGCCTACCCGAGCTCGAACGCGACCTCATCGCCGTCTTCCGCTCGCAGGTCGCGGGCGGCAAAGACTACGTCGCCGCCACCCTCGGCCGCCGCCGCGCCAACGCCACCTATTTCAATTCGCACGCCATCGACGCCGCCGCCGCAGTGACCTTCGCCATGGACCTGTCGGCCCTCGCGACCGACGACAGCCTCACCCTCACCGACCTCGTCACCCCCCACCTCGACGCCTTCCGCGCCGACGTGCTCCGCAAACTCGCCGCTTTCTAACCCCCCGCCCGTATGCCCCGCGTTCTTGTTGCCCTTCCCCTGCTCCTCCTGAGTGCCTCCACCCTTTTCGCCACGCCTCGGATCCTCCGCCCCGAACCCACACCCATCCCGCTGCCACGCACGACGGTCACCCAGGACGGCGAATTCCTGATCGACGCCGGTTTCCGCGTCGCGGTGCAAGCGCCGTCCGACAGCCGTATCTGGGCCGGCACCAATCGCTTTCTGCAACGCCTACGCAATCGCACCGGCTTGTTTTTGCCGCAAGGTCGCGTCGCCTCTACCGATACGCTCACAGCACCGGGCCTACAGATTCAGGTGGAACAGACCTCCGCCCTAACCGTCGGGGTCGACGAAAGTTATGCCCTCACTGTCACCCCGACCGGCATCACGCTGAGCGCCCCGACCGACCTCGGCGCACTGCACGGTCTCGAAACTCTGCTTCAGCTCCTCAAGCCCGCCTCGCACTGGAATCCCGAGGTCCTCGCTTTTGCCATTCGCGCCGCCACCATCAACGATGCGCCGCGCTTCCCCTGGCGCGGTCTCATGATCGATTCCGCCCGTCACTTCCTACCAATCGAAGTCATCAAACGAAACCTCGATGGCATGGCCGCGGTGAAGCTCAACGTGCTGCACTGGCACCTCACCGAGGACCAGGGTTTCCGCGTCGAAAGCAAAGTCTTCCCGCGACTGCACGAGATGGGGTCCGACGGCGATTTCTACACGCAGGAACAGATCCGCGACATCATCGCCTACGCCGATGCCCGCGGCATTCGCGTTTATCCGGAATTCGACATTCCCGGCCACGCCACCGCCTGGCTCGTCGGCCACCCCGAACTCGCCAGCGTGCCGCGCGACTACGCAATCGAACGCAAGTGGGGCATCTTCGATCCGGCGATGGATCCGACCAAGGAAACGACCTACGAATTTCTGGAGAAGTTTCTCACCGAGATGGCGGGCCTGTTCCCCGATCCCTACCTGCATATCGGCGGCGACGAAGTGAACGGCAAGGACTGGAACGCCGCGCCGCACATCAAAGCCTACATGGAGGAAAACGGCATCACCGATCTGCACGCGCTGCAGACCCGCTTTAACCAGCGCCTCCTGCCCATCTTCGCCAAACTCAACAAACGCATGATCGGCTGGGACGAGACCTTCCAGCCCGGCATGCCCACCAACATCGTCATCCATTCCTGGCGCGGCCGTGAAGCGATGGAGGACGCCGCCCGCCAAGGCTACCAAAGCATCCTGTCCAACGGCTACTACATCGACCTGATGCAGCCGGCATCCTTCCACTACCTCAACGATCCGCTCCCGGCTGACACCACGCTCACCGCCGAAGAAGCCGCCCGCGTGCTCGGTGGCGAAGCCACCATGTGGAGCGAACACGTCACGCCTGAGACTGTCGACTCCCGCATCTGGCCCCGCCTCGCCGCCATCGCCGAACGCCTGTGGTCACCGGTCGATGTGCGCGATGTGGAGTCCATGTATGAGCGCCTCGACACCATCGCCGTCCAACTCGAAGAGCACGGTCTCACCCACATCAAGAACCGGCGCATGCTCGCTCGCCGCCTCACCCGGGGCCTCGATCCTGAACCGCTCATGCTCCTGGCCGACCTCGTCGAGCCGCTCAAAATCTACCAACGCAACGCCGACGACTCCTACACCCAATTCTCGCCCTACACCCTGCTCCCCGACCTCGCCATCGCCGACGCCCCCGGCGCCCGGGCCTTCAAACGACTGGTTCAACTCTACCACAATAACCCCGCCAACGATTCGCTGCAGAAGGCACTGATCGACGTCCTTACACAATGGCGGGACAATCACGCAAAATTCGGTGCACTCGCTTTCGAAGCCCCGGCACTGATGGAGGCGTATGGTCTTTCCTATGCGTTGAAGGATCTGGCCATTCTGGGACTCGCCGCACTGAACCACGAACCATCTCCGTTGCCGCAAGACAAAGTCCTCGCCCTCGCCCGCGAACCTGTCGCCAAAGTCGAGCTGCAAGTCGTCGACGCCGTCGAATCCCTTCTCCCTCGCCAGTAGCTACGAGCGTGGCCGAGTGGCTAAGTCGACCAACCCACCACTCGCTCACGCTCGTCGCCACCTGCCTTCGTTCCCTTTCTTTCCTTCTATAACACCCCTCGGCTGACGGCTCCGTTCGCCTCCGTTTCCTCCTGTAAAACCCTCGTTCCCCCGCATGACCCTCACCCCGCTCGACTGGGCCATCATTGCCGCCTTTTTCATCGGTTCCCTCGCCATCGGCCTCGCTGTTTCCAAACGCGCCGGTTCCTCGGCTGCCGAATATTTCCTTTCCGGCCGCTCCATGCCGTGGTGGCTGCTCGGCGTGTCGATGGTCGCGACCACCTTTGCAATCGATACGCCCAATCTCGTCACCGACATCGTGCGCCAAAACGGTATCGCCGGCAACTGGGTGTGGTGGGCCTTCCTGCTCACCGGCATGCTCACGACCTTTGTTTACGCCCGGCTCTGGCGCCGCTCCGGGGTGACCACCGATCTCGAGTTCTACGAACTGCGCTACAGCGGCAAACCCGCCGCGTTTCTACGCGGATTCCGGGCGATCTACCTCGGCGTATTTTTTAACGTCATGATCATGGCCAACGTCTGCCTCGCCGCCATCAAGCTCGGCGGCGTGGTACTCGGCCTCTCGCCCGCCGAGACCCTGATCATCGCTTCCGTCATCACCGTCGTTTACAGCTCCCTCGGCGGACTGCGCGGCGTGATCATCACTGACTTCGTGCAGTTCATCCTCGCCATGATCGGTTCAGTCTGGGCCGCGAGTTTGCTCGTCAATCATCCCGATGTCGGCGGCCTCACCGCCCTGCTTTCCCACCCCAACGTGAGCGACAAGCTCGACCTGCTGCCCGACTTCAACGACCCCGCCATGTTGGTCGGCGTCTTCATCGTGCCGCTCGCGGTGCAATGGTGGAGCGTGTGGTATCCCGGCGCCGAACCCGGCGGCGGCGGCTACGTTGCCCAGCGTATGCTCTCGGCCAAGGACGAACGCCATGCCGTCGGCGCGACTCTCTTCTTCAACCTCGCTCACTACGCCCTGCGCCCCTGGCCCTGGATCCTCGTCGCGCTCGCTTCGCTCGTCATGTATCCAAATCTGGATACGCTGCAGGCGGCCTTCCCGCACCTGCCGGCCAACCTCGTGCGCGACGACCTCGCTTACCCGGCCATGCTGGCTTTCCTGCCCGCCGGCGTGATCGGTCTGGTCATCGCGTCGCTCATCGCCGCCTTCATGTCGACCATCTCCACCCACCTCAACTGGGGCGCGTCCTACGTGGTCAACGATGTCTATCAACGCTTCTGGAAACCCGATGCCATCGAGGCCGAACTCGTGCGCGCCGGCCGCCTCACCACCCTGGCGCTCATGGTGCTCGCCGCCCTCGTGGCCCTCGCCCTCGAAAACGCCCTGCAGGCCTTCAACATCCTGCTCTCCATCGGTGCGGGCACCGGCCTGATCTTCATCCTGCGCTGGTTCTGGTGGCGCATCAACGCCGCCACCGAGATCGCTGGCATGATCGTCTCCTTCCTCGTCGCGGTCTTCTTTGAGTTTGGTTACGACTACTTCGGCTTCACGCCGCTCTCCGGCCCGGTGCAACTCGTCACCAGCGTGGGCGTAACCACCGTGTTGTGGTTGCTGGTCACCTTCGTGACCAAGCCGACCGACGACGCCACCTTGCAGCGCTTCTACCAGCTCATCCACCCGTCGGGTCCGGGCTGGACGCGGGTGCGTCAACAACTCACCGACGCCGGATCCGCGCTGCCGACCTCCGACGGCGCGCTGCCGCGCAGCCTGCTGAACTTTGTCATCGGCACCTTCGCGGTCTACTTCGCGCTCTTCGGTTTTGGTTCGCTGCTCTACGGTCGCACTGGCAGCGGACTAGCCCTCGTGGCCGGCGCGATCGTCGGTGCGGTGCTGATCCTGCGCAACCTGCCCGCCCGCTCGTCATGAGTGACGTTCCCTCCGCCGCGCCCAAGCCCGACCGGCTGCTCGCCCTCGACGCCCTGCGCGGATTCACCATCGCCGCGATGATCGTGGTGAACACGCCCGGCGATTGGGGCGCCGTGTATGGTCCGCTGCTGCACGCGTCGTGGCATGGCTTTACGCCGACCGATGCGATCTTCCCGTTCTTCCTCTTCATCGTCGGCGTTTCCATCGCCCTCGCCTACTCCAAACGCCTGGCGGCCGGCGCCGACCGCACCGCGCTGAGCCGCAAGATCCTCGTGCGCGGCGCGAAGATTTTTGCGGTCGGTCTCTTCCTCAACCTATGGCCGGATTTCGCATTTGGTGACATTCGAGTCGCCGGGGTGCTGCAGCGCATCGCGGTCGTGTTTGTGGTCGTCGCGCTGCTCTTCCTGAGCCTCCCGCGCCGCCGCACGCTCGCCCTGCTGACCGCCGGCGTGTTGATCGGCTATTGGGCCCTGCTCGCTTACGTGCCCGTGCCTCGCGATGCGGTGATCGAAAACGCGCTGGCTACCGGTCAGATCGAACGTGCGCACGGCACGATCGAAGACGTCGACATCACCGCCATCGGCGCCAACGCCATCGCGCCGAACCTTGAGCCCGCCACCAACCTTGCCGCGTGGGTCGATCGTCACGCGCTGCCGGGAGCGTTCTACGAGCAGACCTGGGATCCGGAAGGTCTACTCAGCACCGTGCCCTCGCTCGCCACCGCGCTGCTCGGCGTGCTCACGGGTATGGCGTTGGTTCGTTTCACCAATTTAGGAGACCGCCTCACCGTGCTCGGTGTCGGCGGTGTCGTCGCGCTCGTGCTGGGCTACGGCTGGGGTCATTGGTTCCCGCTCAACAAGAACCTGTGGACGAGTTCTTTCGTCTTGGTGAACGCCGGTTGGGCCATGCTCGGACTCGCTCTCGCCACTGCGCTCATCGACGGACTCGGTTGGAAACGTTGGGCGTGGCCGGGATTGGTTTTTGGCGCCAACGCCATCACCGCCTACACGCTGGCCGGCATGTTGGGCGTAGTCATTTGGAGCCCCTGGTTCGGCGGCGAGTCCCTACAAGGCCTCACCATGACCGCCGCGCAAAGCGCCGGAGCACCGGCCAAACTTGCCTCGCTCATCTGCGCGTTGCTCTACGCTGCGGTGGTTTTCCTGCCGGTGTGGGTGCTCCACCGGAAGCGCATCTTTATTCGGCTGTGAGGCAGTGCCGAGGCAAGATGCCGCGCCCACAATCCCCGCGCACCGGCAATCCGTGGCCCCAACCAAGCGCGGGCGACACGCCCGCGGCTACATCCCCGTCCGAGTGTAGCAGCGGCCGTCTCGGCCGCTCCGCCCTGCCCCTCAGCCGCCCACAAAAAAGCCGGGCGGAGCATCGGCTCCGGCCCGGCGGGGAAACTTGGACTAATCAGGCTCCGCTTACACTCAGCGGGCCTTCATCAGGCCGCGGAAGACGTTCTCGCCGGGATACGGCACGCAGTCCGGGTTGGGCGTGAAGATCTCTTCGACCCCGAGCAGCTTGAGCGCGTCGTAGAGTTCCGCACCGCAGTGCGAGAAGGCCACCGCCGCGTGATGGTGGAAGCGGCCGAGCAACACGTGACGGTAGAAGCGATTGAAGCCCGGCAGGTAAGCCGTGCCGGTGGCGCCGAAAGTGCGCGGATCGAGATCGAGGAAGTGGCCTTCGATGAGGTAGGCGCGCATCTTGTCGCCCACGCCGTGCACCTGCACGACCGTGATCGGCGAACCGATGAACTGGCCTTCCAGCGTGCCGCGGGTGATGTCGGCTTCCGTATCCGGTTCCATGAGACGCTTCATGATGACCTGATACTTCATCTCCGGATTTTTGAGCAGCTTGGGCGCCGCGTTGCCGCAGTGGAACATGCCCACCATGTCCTTGATCGGGTATTCCTTCAGGCTGTCGTGCAGGTCCTTCGGAATGCTGTGATTGATGTCGAGCACCGCCACGGCGTTGTCGGAGGCATACTGCGCCATGAGCTCGGCGATGAGCGAGTAGGCGTCGTTTTCGCAGGCGATCGGGAAGCCCGACTGCGCCATGCGGCCGTTGATGTAACACGGCACGTGCTTGAGGCTGAACTCCTGCTCGCTCCAGCACTGCGAGGCGGCGCCGGAGAGCTTGAGGCGCTCGCGGAAGTTGCGCATGGCCTGCTCGTAAGCCGAGAGACGGCCGACAAACTCATCGCCCGACGGAATGCTCGGCGTCTCGGCCTTCATCTCGGCGGCGATCTTTTTGGCGGCTTCGGCTTCCTTGACCTGAGCGATCTCGTTCTGGAGATCGAAGAGGCCGAGCTCCTCCACCTCGACGCCGATCGAGTTGACCGAAGCGAGGTTGTAGTTGCAGGTCTCGAAGTCGCGCGGACGCGGGCCGAAGAGGCCGATGGTGGCGTTACGCATGCCCTTCACCACCTTGGTGACGGTGAGGAAGTGTTTGATCTCGGCGACGCCCTCTTCGGCGCTGACCACCGGGGCTTCCGGGAGGTGAACGCGATCGGCGAGTCCGCGCTTGCTCACGCCGAGCATGGCGGAGAGCAGACCGCAGAGCGCGTCACCGCGCTTCTGCAGGAGCGAACCACCGGACTCTTCGGCGGCGGCGATGATCATGACCGGGCCGTCAAAGTTTTTGATGAACCAGGCGTCTTCGATCTCGGGCGAAAAGTTGCCGAGGAAGAGCACGGCGGCGTCACAACCGGCGGCCTTGAGCTGCTTGGCGGCATCGAGGGCGTGGTCCTTGGTTTCGATGATGGCGCACTCACCTTCCGGCGTGGTGATCGTGAGATCGGCGGCGGAGGCGGCCGTGAGCAAACGCTGGGTGCGCTCCTCGGAGAGGGCGCGCGGGAAGCAGTTGCGCGAGGCGGAGACGAGGCCGAGCTTGATGTCGGGCGAATAGGTGCCGAGGGGCAAATACATGGTTTGGTCAGGGTTTAAGGTCCAATGGAGGAAGGGCTGGAACGGCCCGCGAACAGGCCATCCTTCGTGGTGCACCGATCCTGCAAACCCGTCACGCCCCGCGCCATAAAAACAATTGCCCCGATCACCTCACCGTTAGGCGTGGCATCGGGGACAACGACAAACCGAGGCTGGAAGCCTCGGCCACGGGTCCAGTCGTGGCCGCGGCATCCTGCCGCGGCGCAGCGCAACTCCGCTTACTGGCGCACCGTGTAGCTGGTCTTGGACGCGATCTGCTCGAGGACCTTGGTGAAGGCCTGGTTGACCTCCTCGTCCTTGAGCGTGCGATCGGCGGCGCGGAAGGTGAGCGAGAACGCGAGGCTCTTCTTCCCTTCCGGCAGGCCCTTGCCCTGGTAAACGTCGAAGAGCGACACGTCTTCGAGGTCGAACCCTTGGGCGGCCTTGCGGGCGTGTTTGGTGAGCTCCTTCAACACGTCGCCCGCCTGCTCGCTTTCGTCGACGACGAGGGCGACGTCACGCAGTGCGGCCGGCTGCAGGCTGAAGGGTTGGTAACGGCTGCGCTTGCCGCCCTGACCGAGACGCTCCGGCAGGATGGCGAAGACGCCGGCGTAAACCTTGCCCTCGATGTCGAGCGCCTTGAGCTGCGCGAGATCGAGCAAGCCGTAGCGCGCGGTGAATCCGTAAGCCATGTTACCCTGCAAGGTCGCGTGACCGTCCTGCCAACCGGCGCTGGCTTCGTCGTCGGTCGCGAGGTGCGGCTGACGGGCGAGCCCGGCGGTGGTGAGTTCGGAAATCGACTCGATGAGGCGCTTCACCGTGTAGAAGTCGGCCGGTTCGCGCTTGAGCCACGCGGCGTCGGTGCTCTCGGCGATCACGAAGCCGACGGCGGCGCATTCCTGCAATCCGCCGTTCTTGTGCGGCAGAAAGACGCGGCCGGTTTCGAAGAGACGACTCACCGCGTTGCCGCGGGCTTGGTTGAGCTTGAGCGAGTCGAGCAGACCACCCACCAGCGACGGACGCAGGTGCGATTGGTCTTCCACAAACGGGTTGGCGAGACCGAGCGGATCGACCTGCGACTCCCCACCCCAACGAGCGACGTCGGCCTTGGCGCGGAGCGTGTAGGTGACGCACTCGTTAAAATTCTGGCCGACGAGGATGCTGCGCACCGCGCGGTTAAATTCGGCCACCGGATCGTCTTCGACCAACAAGCCCGGACCGGTAACGGTGCGCTCGGGAATCTTGGCGGTGCCGTGCACGCGCAGGATTTCTTCGACCAAATCGATCGGGCGATCGAGGTCCTTGCGCCAGCTGGGAATGCGCACGGTCCAGGCGGCGTTGCCGGCATCGTCCTCGCTCTCGCGGACGATGAGCAGATCGAGCGCTTCGAGCGCGGCGCGCTGGTCGGCGTCGCTGACTTCAAAGCCGAGGCGCGCCCGCACCCAGGCCGGCGACAGGGTGACTTCGCGCTCCCACGGCAGGTCGTTGCCGACACGCAGGGTTTCGCCGCAGAGCTGACCACCGGCGAGGGTGGTCACGAGGTGCACGGCGCGACGGATGACCTCGGGGATCATGTGCACATCGATGCCGCGCTCGTAGCGGTAGGAGGAATCGGAGCTGAGTTGAAGGCGGCGCGAGGTGGCGCGGATGAGCTGACGGCGGAACGCGGCGACTTCGAGCACGAGGTCGGTGGTGTCGTCGCTCACGCCGGAGTTTTCGCCGCCCATGATGCCGGCGATGACGACGGGCTTCTCGGCGTCGGCGATGAGCAACGTATCCGGAGAAAGCTTACGGTCTTTTTCGTCGAGGGTGACGAGGGACTCTCCCTCGCGGGCACGGCGCACGATGATGGACTGGCCGCCGAGTTTCGACGCGTCGAAGGCGTGCATCGGCTGGCCGTATTCGAGCATCACGTAGTTGCCGATATCGACGAGGTTGTTGATCGGACGCAGGCCGACGGCGGTGAGGCGCTGCTGCATCCAGTCGGGCGACGGGCCGACCTTCACGCCGGCGACAACGGTGCCGGTGTAAACGGGGCAGCCTTCCTGGTCGTCGACCTGCACGTGCTTGAGCAAATCGGGCCGGGCGGGCGCGGCGGCCGGCACGGTGGTGTCGGGGTAACGCAGCTCGCGGCGGAACCAGGCGGCGAGCTCGCGGGCGACGCCGAGGTGGCTCTGGCAGTCCGGGCGGTTGGGCGTGATCTCGATATCGAAGACCACGTCGCCTTCCGGCAGCGCGTCGTTGATCGGCAGGCCGATCTCGGGGCGGCTGGTGAGGATGAGCAGACCGGAGTGATCGTCGCCGATGGAGAGTTCCTTGCCGGAGCACATCATGCCCTCGGAGGCCTCACCGCGGATCTTGGCCGGCTTGATCTTGAAGTCGCCGGGGAGCACGGCGCCGATGAGCGCAACCGGCACGCGGTCGCCGACCTTGTAGTTCTGCGCGCCGCACACGATGCGCTTGGTGCCGCCATTGGCGTCGCCCACCGCCACTTGGCAGATGCCGAGGTGGTCGGAATTCGGGTGCGCGTCGCGGGAAAGGATTTCGCCGACGACCACGTTCTCCAACTGGGGAGCGCCGGTGTGTTCGATGCCCTCGACCTCGAAGCCGAGCTGAGTGATCGCCTCGGCAATCTGGTCGTCGGAAAGGTCCGCGAGATCGACGTAGTCTTGGAGCCAGGATTTGGAAAGTTTCACAGGTAAAAAGAAGAGGGTTTAACCACGGATGGACACGGATGGCTTCGCCTAACGGCTACGCATTGAAGCAGAAGGTCGCTTCAATCGCGGCTGGTTTTGGCAAACGGTTGTGGAGCCCATCCGTGTTCATCCGTGGTTGAAAAGATTGCGGTGACTTACGCGAATTGGCGGAGGAAGCGGAGGTCGTTTTGGTAGAAGTAACGGATGTCATCGATGCCATACATCATCATGGCGATGCGCTCGATCCCCATGCCGAAGGCGTATCCAGTCCACACGGACGAATCGTAGCCGACATCATCAAAGACCTGCGGATCGACCATGCCGCAGCCCATGATCTCGACCCACTCCTTGTTCACCTTGGGCAGGTGTTTGGCGGAGAGGTCGACCTCGAAGCTGGGCTCGGTGTAGCCGAAGTAATGCGGGCGGAAACGGACCTTGGTGTCGGAGCCGAGGAGCGACTTGAGCACGTAGTCGAGCAGCGCCTTGAGGTCGGCGACGGTCACGTTCTTGTCGACGTAAAGCCCCTCGAGTTGGTGGAAGTTGGCCGAGTGGGTGGCGTCGACGGTATCGCGGCGATACACGCGGCCGGGCGACACGATGCGGATGGGCGGTTGGCCCTTTAGCATGGTGCGGATCTGCACCGAGGACGTGTGCGTGCGCAGCAGGTATTTTTCGCCGTCGATCTTCTTGGGGACGTTGGTGAAGACCGCGTCGTCCGGGAAATAGAAGGTGTCCTGCGCGTCGCGGGCCGGGTGATCGGCAGGCGTGTTGAGCGCGTCGAAGCAGTAATATTCGGTCTCGACCTCGGGGCCCTCGACGACGGTGAAACCCACCTTCTTGAGGATGCCGCAGATCTCCTCGCGCACGAGGGTCAGCGGGTGGCGCGTGCCGGGCAGCGGATCGGGTGACGGCAGGGTCGGATCGATGGCCGGGCCGAGTTGGGCGGCGAGTTCGGCGGCTTCGATGGAGTGCAGGGCGGCGTCGAGCAGCGACTGGAGGGCGGTCTTGGTCTCGTTGATGAGCTTGCCCATGGCCGGGCGCTCTTCCTTGGGCACGCTGCCCATCTGTTTCATGAGGCTGGTGAGCTCACCCTTGGGGCCGACGTAGCGGGCCTTGGCGGCCTCAAAATCGGGGCGGGAGGCGAGCGTCGGGAGCTCGGCCTGCGCTTTGGCGACGAGTGCGGAGAGTTGATCTTGCATGCGAGGAGAAGAATCGGGCGATGCGGACGGACGGTGCGGGAGGCGGAAAAGAAAAGAGGACGGTGCCCCGAGATGGGACCCGTCCTCCGGGAGAATAATGGAGGCGAGCCGGTCGGGCTCGCGTTGGTGGGGGGGGGCTTAGGCCTGCGCGGAGGCGGCCTTGGTCTTCAACGCGTCTTGGGCTTGTTTGACCACAGCGTTGAAAGCCACTTCGTCGCGAACCGCGAGATCGGCGAGAACCTTGCGGTCCATGTCGACATTGGCGGCCTTGAGACCCTCGATGAAGCGGGAGTAGCTCATACCCTGAGCGCGGACGGCCGCGGAGAGGCGGACGATCCAGAGCTGGCGGGCGGTGCTCTTCTTCTTCTTGCGGTCGCGGTAGGCGTATTGCCAAGCGTGATCGACGGCGTCTTTCGCGTAGCGATAGAGCTTCGACTTGCGCGCGAAGTAACCCTTGGCGTGCTTCAGGATCTTCTTGCGGCGCTTGTTGGCGGCGGGGGCGTTAGTGACACGAGGCATGTTTTATCTTTCGTCTTTAAGTGTCGGCGGGTCGTCTCGTTGGGTATTACCCGCCTGACAAGTTGCGGTTGGTAGCTGCGTTTCCTCGGGTTAGAGACCGTGCGGGAGACCCCGCTTGAGGTTGGCAGCGCGGCCGGCGTCGACTTGTTTGTCCTGGGAGGCTCGGCGCTTTTGCTTCGAGCTCTTGGTGGCCATCAAGTGACGGAAGCCGGGCGTGCGGCGCATGAGCTTGCCCTTGGCGGACAGCTTGAAGCGCTTGGCGATGGATTTCTTCGTCTTTTGCATGGGAAGAGTTGTCGAACACAGAGCGTGCGATGGCCCTTGGCAAGGTGAATTTTGGACAACCTGCGCGGCAGGTCCCTCCCCTGCCCTAAAAGCCTGCCGCAGCGTTGGTTCGGCGCGGATCGGCGATACCGGTCAGGGTGCCGTCGGGCGCGATTTCGATGGCGTTGATTCCGCCAAAATAGAGGCCGGTGCCCGCGGGCTCGTGTTCGTCGAGCTTCCAGCCGGCGTCCACGAGGGTCTCGCGGACTGTGGCCGGCAGCCCGGTTTCGACCGCGATTTCGTCGACCTCGTTGTTGCGCCAAGCCGGGTTGATGTGAACGCGCACGTCGCCGATGGCGTCGGTCAGCGGGCGCTGCCAGAGCACGCGGTCGAGCACGACCTGCAGCATGGCGGTAGGAATGCGGGAACCGCCCGGCAGGCCGATGGCGATGGTCGTGCCGTCGGGCGCAAAGATAAGCGTCGGGCAAATCGTGCTGCGTGGGCGCTGCCCCGCGGTGACCATGTTGGGGCTGTCGGCGTCGCGGTAGGCAAAGTTGCTCATGCTGTTGTTGAGCACGATGCCCGTGCCGGGGGCCAAGACACCGGCGCCGAAGTGCAGGCTGAGCGATTGGGTGGCGGTGACGATGTTGCCGGCGCCATCCACGACGACAAAATGCGTGGTCGAGGCATTGCTGTCCTCCAGCGCAGGAGCCGGCACGTGGGCCGGTTCGGAGCGCAACCAGTCCTGCTGCTCCGCGATGTAGGCCTCGTCGAGCAGGCTGGCGAAACGCTCCCGTGCTTCCGGACGATCGGCGATCTCGGCGTAAATGCGCGGCTGCACCCTCCCCCACGCGCGGCCGATCAGGTCGAGGTTGGCGGCGGAGCGGAGTGGCTCCGCGGTATCGAGCAGCGGCTCGAGCACCTTGAGCACCGGGAAATACATGGCCGAGCCCGTGGAGGGCGGCGGACTGCTCAGCACGGTGTGGCCGGCGAGTTCGATCGCAACGGGTTCGACGACCCTCGCTTCGTAGGCGGCGAGGGCAGCGGCGGAGAACCCGCCTTGCGCGCTCACACCGGCGGCGATCTTGGCGCCGAGGCGACCGTGGTAGAACGATTCGGGACCGTCCTCCGCCAGCCATTGCAAGCTGAGCGCGAGATCGGGATTGGGCAGGAGGCTGCCGATTTCGGGCAGTTCGCCGTCCGGGAGAAACAAGGCGGCGAGCGCCTCGTCGCCCTGCAGACGATCGAGTCGCTCTTCAAAGAGGGTGTGGGTTTTGGGTTCGATGCGGAAGCCACGCACGGCCAGCTCACGGGCCGGCTCCACCAACTCTGCCCACGGGCGCGAGGCCCAGCGTTGGTGCGCGATAGCCAAACCCGCCGGGAGGCCCGGCATCGCCACGGAGGTGTAACCCCGCACGCGCTCGGCGTAGGGCCACTCGCGTGCCGCGGTTTCATCGAGGTCGATCGGCGCCGCATCCATCGCGTCGATCACGAAGGACTGACCGGTCGCAGCGTCGTGGTAGAGAAACATGAGTTTGCCGCCCAAACCGGAGCCGTAGGGCTCGGCGACGCCCAGCGAGAGCGATACGGCAATCGCGGCATCGACGGCGTTGCCGCCGGACTGCAGCACATCGCGGCCGATGGCGGCCGCTTCGGGGTGCCCCGCCACCACCATGCCGTGTTCGCCGGTGACGGGCTCGATCGGAACCACGACGTCGGAAGCCCGGAGCGAGCTGAAAAAGGAGGCGCCGAGCAGAACGCTACGCAGGAACGACTTCATGGTGACAGGCAAAGCGAGGGGAGGATGTCGGGCCCCGTTCCCCGGGACCCGACATCAGGTTCAAGTCAGTGTGTGACTCAGAGGCTTAGAACCGGCGTCGGCTCAGAACTTGTGCGAGAGCTGCACAAAGATCGTGCGACCCTTGGCGCTGTGGTAGCTGGAATCGAAACCGTCGGACGAGCCCATGTAGAGAGGCGGGTCTTCGTCGAAGAGGTTGTTCACGCCGACGCGCACCGAGGTGCCGGCGAGCGCGGAGTCCGCGCTGAAGCGGTAGCCCATGGAGGCGTTGGCGATCCACTGCGCGTCGACGAGCAGCTTCTGCACGTCGCCGTTGGCGTCGGTGGTGTCGTAGGAGGAGCTGTTCTCGTAATCGCTCACGTATTGGCCGCTCAGATACGCCGACCAGGCATCCTTGCGCCACGACAGGGAGATGAGGCCCTTGGTGCGCGGGTTGCCGCCCTGACGGATCGGGTTGGAAACGTTGCCGTCACGGTCGATGTCCTCGAGCTCGGAGGTGTAGGTGCCTTCGGCCTTGAGGGTGAAGCGACCGATCGACGTCTCGGGCATCAACCAGATCAACGCGGCGTCGACCCCCTTGATCTTGCGGGAATCGAGGTTGTAGTAGGTGCCTTGGATTTCGATCAGGCGGCCGGGGATGCCGGCGGCGACGTCGGAGGCGGTCTGCGCTTCACGAATGACGCGCGGGTTGCTGCCACCGCTGGCAGCCCAGAGTTCGGCATCGAGATCGAGCTCGTCCTGCGCATCCGGATTGTCGATACGGTCGGTGGAATCAATCTGGAAGAAGTCCATGGAGAGGGAGAGTCCTTCGACTTTCGGGATATCGAGCACGAAGCCGATGTTGTAGGATTGGGACTCCTCGGCCTCGAGGTCCGGGTTACCGCCGGTCACGACGCGCTTGCTGACGGTGCCTTCGGCATCTTCTTCGCCGGTGCGGGCATCATCGATGAGGCCGTTGTTGCGGCGGGCGCGCTGCGGCTGGAAGAGTTCGGACACGCCGGGAGCGCGGAAGCCCTCGTTGTAGGAGGCGCGGATCATCAGGCCTTCGGCGACACGCCAGGAGAGCGCGGCGGCGGGCTTGAGGGCGTCGAAGTCTTCGTAGTCTTCGTAGCGGGCGGCGAGACGGAGATCCATGCTGTGGATACCGGTGACGCGATTGGACTCACCCACGATCGGGAGGAGGGCCTCGCTGTAGAAACCGAACATGCGGCGGCTGGCATCGATGTCGATCTGCTCGGACTGGGCGATGACATCATCGGCGAGACCGTAGGGGTCGTTGCGCTGCTTCATGCTCTCTTCGCGCACTTCGACGCCCATGACGGTGGCCATCGGGCCGGCGGGCAGCTCAACCATGTCGCCGGAGATTTTGCCGTCCCAACCGGTGATGGTGCCAGTGCCGCGGTCCCAGATATCGATCACGAAGTTTTCGTATTGCTCCGGGGAGTTGACGTAGGGGCCACCGAAGGGATTGAAGGCGTTGGGCGTATCGAGCGCGAGCTGGGCTTCGAGCAGGCTCTGCGACATGTAGTTGTGGTTCTCCTGGTAGGTCTTGCCCTTCATGTGCAGGACGGCGGTTTCCCAATCCCAGCCGCTGGCGATGCGGCCGCGCAGACCGATCACCCCACGATAGCTTTCGAGCTCGGTGAGATAGGAACGCGGGCCGATGTCGACCGGGCGGTAGTTGCGGATGAGCACATCACGCGGGGTGCCAGTGGGATTGGCGGTGCCGGGACCGTAGAACCGGGTGCCGACCGGATTGTAGTAGTTGGTCTTCGGGATGACCACACCGTCGGTGCCCGAGGAGATCGGGGTCGTCGCGGTGAGACCGTTGGAGTCCGCGGTGTAGTATGACAACTCCGCAAAGAGACTCATGACCTCGCTGATCTCGTGATCGATGGTGGTGAAGAGGGACACACGCTCGGTGTCGGGCAGAAGCCAGTCATCCTCCTGGAAGTCGTAAAACGCGCTCGGGCCAGTGCTTCGCGTAAGTTCACCGGTGTCAGGATCGACATGGAAACGACCGCGGGTGGAGCCGGAAGTCGGCGTGAAGCCGGGAACGCCCACCGGGTTGCCATTGTCGTCCTGAGCCGTGAAGCGCCCGTGTGGACCCGAGGAGGACCCACGATTAAAACGACTGTTGGACGCGAAAGGCTCGTCGACCAGCGGACGCTTGTCGGCGTGCGCTGAATACTCGCGATCGGCGGAGTCGAGGTGCTCACGCTCGTAGTAGGAAAGGAACACGCCGAGATGCGTGCGACCGTCTTCGGAGGCGAAACCGCCGGAGAGGTCGACGCTGTAAGTGTTCGGCGCCGGGTCGCCCCATTCGCCACGCACCTTGAGCTCAATGCCCTCGAAGTCGCGACGCAGGCGGGTGTTCATGACACCACCGATCGCGTCGGAACCATAGATGGCGGAAGCGCCGTCACGCAGGATATCGATGGAGGCGACCGCCGCGACGGGAATGGAGTTGAGATTGACAAATTGGATCGGCGGCGTGCCCGGCGTGACGCCGTGGGCCGACATGCGGCGACCGTTGAGCAGGACGAGCGTGCGGCCGGTGCCAAGATTGCGCAGGTTGATGGTCGCAACGTCACCGCGGGCGTCATTGGGCCCGGTGGCAGTATCGTTGAAGCCGACATTTTGCGAAAACGGCAGCGCGGAGATCACATCGCCGATGGTCGACGCGCCGATGGCGTCGATGTCGACCGGAGCAAAGGTGCTCACCGGCACACTCGCTTCTTCCAAGGCACGCGACAGGTTGGAACCGGTCACGGTGAAGGCATCAAGTTTCACGACGTCCTCGGACGCGGTGGTCTGGGCAAAGCCCAACGGGGCAAGAAGCCCGCTCAGCACGGCTAAGCGGACGTGCTGCAGTTTTAGGAGGGAATTCATTACTAGTTCAGGTGCTAAGTTTGGCGTCACCATCAGGCGGTCAGGCCAGGGGTGAACCGATGTTAGAGCAATTCTTCCGCCGAGGCCATGGCGTGGAGCTACGTAATCTCAAGGCCGGAAGTGAGCTTGCCTCGTGGGCCGCCCCGCCCCACTCCGTTCCCCCCATGAGTTCGACCACCCAGCGCCCGTCCGCCTCGCCGCGCTTTGTCATGGTGGATGACTCGGCCACCTTTCGCGAGTTGGTTCGAGACACGCTGGCGCGACGCTTCGATCCGCTGCACTTCGATGGCTACGCCATGGGACGCGAGGGCATCAAAGCCTGCCTCAAATCCTCCCCGGATCTGCTGATAGTCGACCTCTATCTCCACGACATGGACGGACGCGATATCGTGCGCGAACTCCGTCGTCATGAGGTGGATACACGGGTGCTCGCTGTCACTGCCCACCCTGATGCCGGCCTGCCGGCCGATCTCGTGCAACTCGGCGTGGCAGGTTTCGTCGACAAGCACTCCCCGATCGAGCAGCTGGAGCGCGCCGTGCAGCGCCTGTTGGAAGGAGGCATGTTTTTCTCCGCCTCGATTCGCCCGCCCGAACCGCATTTGGGGGACGAGCCAGCCATCCCGGCCGCCCCGGCTGATGTCCTGAGCGAACGCGAGCAGGAAGTCGTGCGCCTCGTCGCCCGCGGTTTAGCGTCCAAGGAAATTGGCAGTCGCCTCGGCCTCAGCACGCGCACGGTCGAAAAACACCGCGCCCGCATCCTGGCGCGCCTCGGCCTACACGACATCGCCACGCTCGTGCGCTGGTGTCTGCACCGCGGGCTCGGTTGAGACTTTGGCCGGCAAAAGCACGCGGAAGATCGCCCCGCTGCCCGGCTGAGACTCCACCTCCAGGCGTCCACGGTGCAGCGAAACCAGCTGGCGGGTGATGCTCAACCCGAGGCCCGAAGAGTGCTCTCCGCCCGTGGGTTGCGCCGAAAGTCGAGCGTAAGGACCAAACACTCGCGCCATGTCCTGCGGCGTTAGCCCGGGACCATCATCCTCGACCTCGAGCGTGAACCACCCGGGACTCGATTCGACGCGCAACTCCACCTGCCCTTCCGGCGGGGTGAATTTGAGGGCGTTACTCAGAAGGTTGCTCAGGATCTGCCAGATGCGCTCCCGGTCGGCGAGGATGGGCGGCAGATCCTTCGCCACTTTCAGCTGAAGCGGCTGAGATTTCTCGAGTGCGACCGATTGCAACGAGTCGATCGATTCGCGGCACAGTTGCCCCAGATCAAAGCAGGTCGGATTGAGGGTAAACACCTGATCTTCGATCGCCGCCGCATCGAGTAAGTCGTGCACCAGCAGGTCCATGCGGGTGGCGTCGATGCGCATACTGGCGGCAAGGCGATGAGCCAGCGATCCTTCGGGCGAGTCGTGTTCGATCCGGTGGGCCGTCGCCCGCAGGGTGGCCAACGGCGCTTTCAAGTCGTGGGACGCCAAGCGTAGCAGGCGGGATTTGAGCCCCTCGGCCTCCTCTGCCCGATCCCGGGCGTCTTCGGTGGCCGCGCGCACCCGTCGCTCCTGCCGCAGACGCACGCGTTGAAACCACACGGCTCCAACCAACCCGAGCGCGAGTCCGCCCAGGGCCGTAACGACAAATCCGGTGACCAAACGACGGCGGCGGAGTTCGGCGGCCTGGAGGGCCTGATCGCGGCGCAACAGATCGATTTCATGCTCGCGCCGCTCCGCTTCGTAGCGGGCGCTCAGCTCGGCCACCCGTTGGCGAGCCTCGACCGAGTGGGCCGCTTCAGTCGCCTCGGCGCGCAGCCGTTCATAGCGCAGGGCGTCCGCCCACTCCCCCAGCGCCTCGTGGGTGAGCGCCAATTCCTCATAAATGCGTGCGAGCACCTCGGAACTGCCGAGGTTGGAGCCGGCGGCGAGTCCCTCCGTAAGGTGGGTTTTGGCCAAATCGTAGCGGCCCACCTCGCGCAAAATACCGCCGATCCGACGGTGCACATTGGCCACGTAGCGCTTCAGATCCAAGCGCTCGTAAATCTCCCGGGATTCGTCGAGCAGCGCCAACGCGCGCTCCGATTCACCCCGGGCGTGCGCGATGAGCGCGAGGTTGTTGAGCGAATCGGCGATCCCGCGCACGCTGCCCAGTTGGCGGCGGAGCGCCAAGGCCTGCTCGTGATGTGACGTGGCCCGGTCCAACTGCCCCGCCCCGAGATAGTGATTGCCCAAGCTGTTGTGCACGATGGCCAGCTGCCGGGTGTCTTCAGCCAATTCGGCCAAGCGCAAGGCATCCAGCAGGTGCTCACCGGCGCGGGCCGTATCGCCGAAACTCTCCAAAGTCAGGCCGAGCCCGGTGTGGGCCTTGGAAACCAAGAGCACCTCACGGCTGGCTTCCGCGACCTCCAATTGCCGCAAATGGGTTTCAATCGAGCCCGGGTAATCAGCCAGACTCCACTGGAGTCGACCCACCAGATAAAGAAACTCTGCCTCCATCGCCAGGTTTCCCAAGGCGTGGGCCTCCCGCACGCCGGCGCGCGCCGCGAGCATGGCTTCATCGTAATCGCCCAAGCGCCGCTGAATCGACGCTTTGACGAGTTGAGCCTCCAAATGCTCCGCACGAGAGGACGCCAGTGCGACCGCCTCTTCGGCCCATTGCAGCGCCTGTTTGGCATCACGCGCCTCGCCTTGGCGCGCCGCAGCGACGCGATCGGCCCACGTTGACGGCGCGGAAGCGTCCTGTGCCGAAAGCCGGACTCCGCTTCCGCCCGTGAGCCCCACGACCAACGCCACCAGCAGCCAGACCCGCCGCTGGCGCCAAGGGAGTCCGCATAAATTGCCAAATGGCGCAGGCATTCGACAGTTATTTGCCTCAGTCCGGGGCCAAGAGGAAGCGTTTACCGCGCCATCATTTTGCACCAAACAATGGCCCCTTCTCATAGGGGACAAAACTCACAAAAGGTGTTTGACAAGGTGACTTCCCGATGAGGAATTCACCGCTCCATTGCACGGCTCCCTAGCTCAATGGTAGAGCAGTTGACTCTTAATCAATTGGTTCAGGGTTCGAGTCCCTGGGGGGCCACCAATTTCACTCCTACTTGCTCAAGGATCGCGTTTAACGCGGTTACCCTCCCGAAGGCAGGAAGTTCTTTCCCAAACACTGTCCTCACGATCATTTCTGGCTACTGGCCTCGTCGATCGGGTTCCTCAGGCTCGCCTTTTGCCGGCGTAGCTCAATTGGCAGAGCACCTGTTTTGTAAACAGGCGGTTGCAGGTTCGATTCCCGTCGCCGGCTCCATTTTCTGTAAATCCTTTCGCGTAAAACACTTACTGCCCGATGGTGTAATGGTAGCACGAACGACTCTGACTCGTTCTGTCTAGGTTCGAATCCTAGTCGGGCAGCCACGCCAGACTGATCATAATTTAACGATCCCTCCTCACTTCCGACGATGGTCGTTGACAGCGCTTGGTGAGAGAAAAACGTCTCTCCTTCCTTTCCTGTGTCTCAAAGCAGATTCGACAATCCACCTGCCCAAGACGGCGCCCGCATTACGACGCGCCCCCACCCCTGTCGCTCCACAAATTGTTGCGACCGCCCCGCCATCTCCCCGGGAGATGCTGCGCCCATCCAATTTCTTGCCCCTCCCTCGGGTGTGCGGTAACACGCACCTCCCTACCCGCTTTTCTCCACACAACACCTCTCCTACTAATAACTAATCAGATAACATGACCTCGTTCTC